>CANGGD010000070.1 GCA_947453295.1 Chitinophagaceae bacterium
CGTAATTGGCAAGATAAATGATCCTTATATTGGTGAAACTAATGCCAACTTATTTTTTCAGTTAAAACCATCATTTTTCCCTTATTATATTGGTCAGCTTCCAAAAGATAGCATTGTTAAAGCCGATTCGGTAGTCCTTTGCCTCAGTTATAAAGGCTTTTGGGGTATTGACAGCTTAACAAATAATCAACCGCCATCTTTTCAAGTATATGAAGTTTCAACAAATGCTCATGGCGAGTGGGATTCTGTAAACACGTTACGAAGCATCAAATATGAACCCTCAATTAATCCTACACCCATAAGCGACATAAAATATGTTGATGTTAGAGCTATGAATAACTATGTAAAAGTTGGAATTCATGACTCAGCAAAAAATCAAATAAGAATTAAATTAAGTCAAGATTTTTTAACCAAAATATTTAACAGAGATTCCTCAAGTAATAACTCTTTTGGAGCATATAAATCTGATTCTTTATTTAGACTATTTAACAACGGATTTGCAGTAGTTGCAAAAACCGGAAATGGGTTGATTTATGTAAACTTGCTAGAAGACAATTCCAGATTAGAATTACATTACAAGAAAAAAAGTAGGGCTGCTAACGATTCTGGTTATTCATCAACTATTGATACAGTATACAATAGTTTTTTCTTTAACACAGGGTATCAAAACACAAGAATTTCTTCTGTAGCAAATAAAATTATAAGAAACCGAATAAATCTTCCTGGGCCAACAAACAGAGAAGAACTTTGCATACAAACCACACCAGGAACTTATGCCACATTATCAATTCCAAGATTAGATAATTTCGTAAGGTTTGATAGCAATAGAATTATTCACAGAGCAGAAATTCAAATTTTACAAATTCCAGACGTAGTGAATGATAAAGTATATACAGAACCTAAGTACTTATATTTAGATTTATTTGATACTGGGTCTACAAAATGGAAACCTATTTACTACGATTTAAATCCATCAATGTATTATAATCCAGATAATCAATATTATTTTTTCCCTTCTAATGGCGAAGTTGATTTAAGTTATTTTGGCGGGGTGTTAAGTAAGAAAATAAATGGTCAGGCTTATTACAATATCAATATTACAAGATATTTACAGCAATTAGTTACAAAGCATACTCCTAATTATAAGATGAGACTTTATGCTCCTTATAATCTATTATACCCTCAATATAATAGTGCAATAATTCCATTTATTAATAAAATTGGATACGGCAGGGTTAAAATCGGAGGAGGTGCTAATACAGATCCAAATTATAAAATGAAATTAAGAGTGATTTATTCAAAAATTCAAAAATAATTTCCATAGTTAGTCTTTCAAAATTCTTATTTATTACTAAGAGCTTTGTTGTTTATATCTTCAACCTTATCTTTGCAATCTTAAATTTATAATTATGCCATATTTATTTACTTCAGAATCGGTAAGTGAAGGTCATCCAGACAAAGTTGCCGATCAAATTAGTGATGCACTTATTGATAACTTTTTAGCATTTGACCCAACTAGTAAAGTAGCTTGCGAAACGTTAGTTACAACAGGACAAGTTGTATTAGCAGGAGAGGTTAAAAGTAAGGCCTATCTTGATGTTCAAGAAATTGCCAGAGGCGTAATTCGTAAAATTGGATATACCAAGAGCGAGTATATGTTTGAAGCAAATTCTTGTGGAATATTATCTGCAATTCACGAACAATCAAGTGATATCAATCAAGGGGTTGATAAAAAGAAAAAAGAAGAGCAAGGAGCAGGTGATCAAGGAATGATGTTTGGCTATGCAACAAACGAAACAGAAGATTATATGCCATTAGCACTTAATCTTGCACATAAGTTATTAGAAGAATTAGCTGTTTTAAGAAGAGAGAACAAGCAAATTAAGTATTTGCGTCCTGATGCAAAAAGTCAAGTTACTTTAGAGTATGATGATCATAATAAGCCTGTTCGTATTGATGCAATTGTAGTTTCAACACAACATGATGATTTTGGTAAAGATGACGCTATGCTAGCTAAAATCAAAAAAGATATCATCAATATCTTAATACCAAGAGTAAAGGCTAAATATCCAAAATACGCGCATTTATTCAATAATAAGATTAAGTATCACGTAAATCCAACTGGAAAATTTGTTATTGGAGGACCACATGGAGATACAGGATTAACAGGCCGTAAGATTATCGTCGATACTTATGGTGGGAAAGGAGCACATGGTGGAGGAGCATTCAGTGGTAAAGATCCGAGTAAAGTAGATCGTTCAGCTGCTTATGCTACAAGACACATAGCTAAAAATTTAGTAGCTGCCGGACTTTGCGAAGAGGTTTTAGTTCAGGTTTCATATGCAATTGGTGTAGCACAGCCTACAAGTATAAATGTAGTTACTTATGGAACAGCAAAGGTTAAATTAACTGACGGACAAATTGCTGAGAAAGTAATGAAAATGCCTTGTTTTGATATGCGTCCTTATTTCATTGAGCAAAGATTAAAACTACGTAATCCAATGTATAGTGAGACTGCTGCTTATGGTCATATGGGTCGCAAAAACGAAGTGGTTGAAAAGACTTTTACTTCTCCAGATGGTAAAAAAGTAAGCAAAAAAGTAGAACTGTTTACTTGGGAAAAGCTAGATGCTATTAAAGAGGTTAAAAAAGTATTCGGCCTAAAATAACCCATAATAGGGGAGCAAATAGGAATAATTTCCTACTCAAATATTTTAAAAACAATACAATCCATAGATTTAATCTATGGATTTTTTTATGACGTAATGTCTGCTATGCTATTCAATTAAAATAATCATTTTCAATACTGATTAATACGATTAAAATTAAATTGGCTTTAAAAATAGCTTAATAACCACACTAATTTTATTAGTATGTATAATTTATGCCCCTGAAAAATGCTTATAGAAAACAACTAATAAAAATAGCCGTTATTATTTTACATAAATAAAAGATATTCAATTAATTAAAACTAGTTAAATCAATTTAAAATGACAACATTAAACCGGATTTATTGAACAGGTTTCGAAATGACGTAAGGTTTGATTTTAGAAAAATAATTAACGCTTATTAAGCTATTAAAATAATGTATTTCAATTGATTAGGGTGAATACATAATATTAAATTTTATCAAAAATAAAAATTAGAATAATTAAGATATTTAATGAGATGGTAAAGGAATAAAACTCCCAATTATTAGAGCATTAGGTTTGAAGGAAAATAATAAGAATACAAAATAAGTGACAGTTAGTCACGATATAATAAGATAGAAAATTGTGGGCAGACTTATCCTAGTTTTTTAACCAGAAAGCTTTCTATAGCATTGCAGGGAAGAAAGGCAGGTTTTTTTTGTATGTTAAGTTCAAGGTCATTTCCAACAACTGAATAGGAACCTTCGATAGTATTGCTAAGAAGGCTAACACTAAAAGTGCCATTGAATTGGTCGCCTTCAAATTTACCTCCTTGAGATATTACCGCCGTTTTGGTTTTATTCAAAATTTCTTCTGCCGAACCTACAAATGGTACTTTAAAATTACAAGACATGGATCTATTTGTTTTGAAGGATTAAAAGGTTGTTATTTCATTATATAAAGTATCTCTTTCAACAGGGATTCTTTTTGATTGTTTTATCAGATCAACAAGTTCCTCAGTAGTCATTGTTGGAGTTTGTTCTTCACTTCCGGCCATAGAATATATTTTAGTGGAATCATCAATAGTTCCATCTATATCATTAACCCCAAAAGATAAACTTAACTGAGCGTTTTGTCTTCCAAGCATTGGCCAATAAGCTTTCAAATGAGGGAAGTTGTCTAAATAAATTCTAGCAATGGCATATAATCGCAAATCTTCTGAGAGGGAAGATTCTTTAATATAGCTCATGTCATTATTAGAATTTCTAAACTTTAAAGGAATAAAAGTATTGAAACCTTTTGTTTTATCTTGTAAATTCCTCAGTTTGCTCATGTGGTCAACTAAGTGCTCGTATTTCTCAATATGACCAAATAGCATTGTAGCATTGCTTTGTATTCCTAATTGATGAGCGGTTTCATGAATTTTTAACCATCCTTCGCCACTTACTTTATCACCTGCAATTTCTTGTCTTATTTCTGGGTGGAAGATTTCAGCACCGCCTCCTGGTAAAGATTCTAAACCAGCAGCTTTAAGTTGTAGAAGTCCTTCTTCAACGGTTAACTTTGCTTTTTTGAACATGTAATCAAGTTCCACAGCAGTAAATGCTTTTATATGCAATTGGGGCCTATGTGCTTTTATTTTTTGAATTAATTCTATGAAATAAGACATATTCATTTTAGGGTGAACACCCCCTACAATATGAACTTCTGTAATGGGTTTATTATCATAACCCTTTACAATTTCAAGCATTTCATCAATGCTTAATTCCCAGCCTTCCTCTTTGTGAGCGTATAATTTTGAATAGGAACAAAATTTACAACTAAACACACACACATTTGTGGGCTCTATATGAAAATTCCTGTTGAAATATGTTTTATTCCCGTGTAATCGTTCTCGTATGCTGTTTGCAAGTGCCCCTACAAATGCTAAATCGGCTTCATTAAATAACGTTAAGCAATCAGAATCAGAAATCCTTTCTTGCTTGGTAACTTTTTCAGCAATCAAACTTAAATGCTGATTTGATTGGTGCTTTAAAATACTATCTGTTTGTGTGTTCATCTAAAGCAAAATTAAGATGATTTTAGTCAATCATTCTTATTTCTTTTGTCTAAGGTTTTAAAACCTTTCTTTAAAAAAGTTTTGATTAATTATGCATTTTGAAAAAAAATATGTAATCAAATTGGGTTTTTTAAATAAAACATTTAATAACTTTAAAAAGTCCAAATTTAATATACTATGAATGTCAAGCAAAAATTAACAATCTTGAGTTTCCTGCAATTCTTTATTTGGGGCTCTTGGTTAATATCTACAGGAGGCTATTTATTCAGTCTCGGTTTTAAAGGAATAGAAATCGGAAGTGTTTTTTCTACCTTGGGTATTGCATCTTTAATTATGCCAGCTTTATTAGGTATTGTCGCAGACAGATGGATGAATGCAGAAAAAGTTTTAGGGATTTGTCATTTGGCAGGAGCAGTGGCATTAGTATTTGCTGCTTTCGTGAAGGATCCTGCAATCATGTTTTGGGTGATGCTATTTAATTCAATGGCTTATATGCCTACTATTTCATTGAATAATACTGTGTCTTATAAAATTTTGGGTCAATCAGGTTTTGATATTGTAACCGTGTTTCCACCGATTAGAATTTGGGGAACTATTGGATTTATTTGCGCCATGTGGTTTGTTGATTTAACAGGATTTTCCAAAAGTAATATTCAATTTTTTGTGGCAGCAGCTGCTGCTATAGCAATGGGTTTTTATAGTTTTACATTACCCGCTTGTCCTCCATTAAACACAAATAAAAAAGATACTTTAATTTCCTCATTGGGACTAGATGCATTTGTATTATTTAAGCGTCAAAAGATGGTTGTATTTTTTACATTCTCAATGTTATTAGGTGCTGCTTTACAAATTACAAATACATTTGGTGGCAGTTTCTTATCTGATTTCAAGACGGAGTATGAAGATTCGTTTATGGTGAAACATCCATTGATGGTACTTTCATTATCTCAAATTTCAGAAACTTTATTTATATTAACCATACCTTTTTTCTTAAAAAGATTTGGAATAAAAATTGTCATGCTTTTTAGCATGCTTGCATGGGTATTACGTTTTGGATTCTTTGCTATTGGAGACCCAGATTCAAATAGTATTTTTCTTATTTTATCAATGATTGTATATGGAATGGCTTTCGATTTTTTCAATATTTCCGGATCTCTCTTTCTGGAAAAAGAAACACCATCTGTCATCAGAGCTAGCGCACAAGGTTTATTCATGATGGTTACAAATGGATTAGGTGCTATTTTAGGAGGTATTGGAAGTGGCTATGTGGTAGATTATTTTACCAATGAAGATGGCATGAAAAATTGGCCATTCATTTGGTTTGTATTTGCAGGTTACGCTTTGGTACTAGCAATATTTTTTCCCTTGATCTTTAAGTATAGACATTATAAAGAAGAGGAACTTCCCTCTATTGTAAATCATTAATACAATAAAAAAGGTTGTCGAATGACAACCTTTTTTATTGCAATTTTTTTGAATTACTTATTTCAAAGATTCAATTTTCTTAACAAAATTTGCTTTGGGTTGTGCGCCAACAATTTTGTCTACTACTTCACCATTTTTAATAAATAAAATAGCTGGTATACTAGTAATTCCATAATTAGTTGATACTTGAGGATTGTGATCAACATTTACTTTGCCAATTTTTACTTTCCCATCATACTCTTTTGATAATTCCTCAATCACAGGACCTATTGCTCTGCATGGGCCACACCATTCTGCCCAAAAGTCTACTACTGATAATTTATCTGAATCTAATACTTCAGATTTAAAATTTGTGTCTGTTAATTCTAATGCCATGATTTTATTTTTAAAGTTTATTTTAACTAATAGAGATATGCAAATTTATGACCAAACTTTGTTTATGATGAAATGACATATCCACAATTAATGGAATCGTTGTTAATATAAATTAATTAGCTTCTACTGAAACGTCAATGTTTTTATGATTGAGCAGATATTCGGCCAATTCATCGTTCATAGTAAAACTTTTTTCAAAAGCAGATAATGATAATGTTTGTTGTTTTATATGATCTTTAATATTGAATTTTAAAATAGTTTTTCCTGGATTTTGAGTTAAATTATCTTCAATAAATTGAATGAATTTATCATCAATAAATTGAGGTGTAGTTTCAATAATCACTTGCTTTGTCAATGCAGGTTTTACGGTTTCCAACAAATGCATTTTTGTTATTTTAAATTCATATTGGTCCGTATTGTATCTCTGTCTGAATGATCCTTCAATCATTATTATCCTGCCGACTTCTAAATAATTAGAATACTTCACATATTCCTCACTCCACAACATAAATTCCGCTTTGCTGCTAAAATCTTCAACATGTAAAACCCCGAAATTTTTCCCTGTTTTTGTTAATCTATGTTGAGCTTCAATTACTAATCCCGCCATTCTAAAAGTTTTAGAAGTTGGAATAACACCTGTTGCATTTTTTACAATAGTATAATCGGCTAAAGGAGAAATATTATAGTATTTTAATTCAAATTTGAAATTATCTAGCGGATGCCCACTGATAAACATTCCTGTTACTTCTTTTTCATAATCTAATTGTTGAACAAGCGGCCAATTAGGACAGGCATTTAATTTAGGTGGAATAATATCTGGCATTTGCAAATCACCAAAAAGAGTATTGCTTGCTGAATTACTCTGTGATTGAAATACAGCTCCAAATTTTACAATTTTTTCTAAGTTAGTTACATCTCCAGGAGCTTGATAAAAATATTGAGCACGATGAAATTCAGTAAAACAATCAAAAGCTCCACTGTATATAAAGCTTTCTAAAGATTTTTTGCTTACGGCTCTTAAGTTTACTCTTTTTACTAAATCATAAATATCCTTAAAATGGCCTTGTTTATTCCTTTCTGCAAGAATGTTGTCAATGGCATTATCACCTGCACCTTTTAAGCCACTAAATCCAAACCTAATTTCTCCTTTATTATTTACTGCAAAACCTTGCTGAGATTCATTGATATCTGGACCAAGAACTTTTATGCCCATTCTCTTACATTCTTCCATAAAAAATGTAATCTTATCAATACTACCCGCGTGATTAAGCACCGCAGACATATAATCTGCCGGATAATGCGCTTTTAAATAAGCAGTTTGGTAGGCTACAAAAGCGTAACAAGTAGAGTGAGATTTATTAAAAGCATATTGGGCAAAGGCTTCCCAATCTGTCCAGATTTTTTCTAATTTATCTTTTGGATGCCCTTTACTTTCTGCTCCTTCAATAAATTGAAGTTTCATTTTATTAAGCGTCGCAATTTGTTTTTTACCCATTGCTTTTCTTAATACATCGGCATCACCTTTACTGAATCCGGCAAGTTTTTGTGACAGCAACATTACCTGTTCTTGATAAACAGTAATGCCATAAGTTTCTTCCAAATATTCTTGCATATCAGGCACATCATACTCAACAGCTTCCTTACCATGTTTACGAGCAACGAATTGAGGAATGTAAGCCATTGGTCCGGGTCTATACAATGCATTCATCGCAATTAAGTCATCAAATTTATCTGGCTTTAATTCTCTTAGATATTTTTGCATACCGGCACTTTCAAATTGAAAGGTGGCGTTTGTATCTCCTTGTTGATATAGCTGATAGGTTTTTTCATCGTCTAATGGGATGTTATCAATATCAATTTCAACCCCATGATTCTGTTTAATTAAAAACAAAGCTGTTTTAAGAATACTTAATGTCTTAAGTCCTAAAAAGTCCATTTTAATGACACCTGCTTCTTCAATTGTATTTCCTTCAATTTGCGTGAGCCATAATTCTGATTCCTTGGAAGTTGCAACTGGTATAAGTTCTGTAAGATCTTTGGGGGCGATGATAATTCCAGCAGCATGAATGCCTGTGTTTCTAACCGAACCTTCCAGTACCTCCGCTTCATGAAGAATACTACTCAATAAATCTTTTCCTTTGTAGATTTCTCTTAATTTTTTTACAGATTCAAAATCTTCGGATGTTAATTGTTCCTTCTCTTCTAAAGATTTTTCTTTATCCTTTGCTTCTTTGATAGTGAGTGGAGCATGTAAGAGTCTTTTTAATACAATACCTGGTTTTTCAGGAACTAATTTTGACAATGCTCTGCTTTCTGATAATGGAAGATCCATTACTCTGGCAACATCTGCAATGCTGCTTTTTGCAGCCATAGTGCCGTAAGTTATAATCTGTGCAACCTGATTTTTCCCATATTTTTCAACAACATAATCGATTACTTTTTGACGACCTTCATCATCAAAATCCGTATCTATATCGGGCATGGACTTACGTTCCGGATTTAAGAAACGCTCAAAAAGCAAATTGTATTTAATAGGATCAATATTTGTAATACCAATACAATAAGCGACAACACTGCCGGCTGCAGAGCCTCTTCCAGGGCCAACAAAAACACCTATTTCTCTTCCCGCTCTGATAAAATCACTGACAATAAGGAAGTATCCGGCAAACCCCATTTTTTCAATTACACTCAATTCGAATTGAATTCTTTCTTCGGCTTCAGGCGTAAGGATTTGGTATCTTTTTTTTGCACCAGCCCATGTGATGTTTGCGAGATATTCTTCTTGTGATTTAAAATTATCGGGTACAACAAAGTGGGGGAGAAGAATATCTTTTTTTAAATCTAATAAATCTACTTTGCTTACAATTTCATTTGTATTATCAATAGCTTCGGGGATGTCTTTAAAAACTTCCAACATCTCTTCTGATGTTTTAAAAAAGAATTGATCATTCGGGAAAGCAAATCTTTTATTCTTACTGTACACATCATCATCGCTAAATTCTCTTAGTGCAGGGGTACTTTGTTTTTCTCCAGTATTAATACATAACAGAATGTCATGCGCATTAAAATCACTTTGGTCAACATAATGACTATCATTGCTGGCAATTACTTTTACATTATATTTTTTTGCAAACTTTAATAAGATTTGATTCACCTTATCTTGCTCGGGTATGCCATGTCGTTGTAATTCTACATAATAATCTTCCTGAAAAATATTAAGCCACCATTTGAATTCATTTTCACCTTCTTCTTCTCCATTTTTTAAAATGGTTTGAGGAACCAATGCGCCTAAACAACATGTAGTAGCAATAAGGCCTTCATGATATTTGTGAATTAATTGTTTGTCGATTCTTGGGTATTTGGAATACATC
>CANGGD010000071.1 GCA_947453295.1 Chitinophagaceae bacterium
AATAAATCAGAATTTTGAGTTTCAGAATAAACTTTAACAAATTCCTCCAAATCCTTCTCTTTCACATTTTTATATCCATACCAAGTATAAACTAATAAAAATAGAATAAGAATATATGGGATAGATTGACCTATAAAATATTCCCAAAGTTCGTTTATACCCAAATAAATAAACAATGAAATAAAACTCATTAAAAAAATATACTTACCATCCCATTTCTTTTCGAAGGAAAACAACTCTATTTTTTTTGAATTATTAACAAAAAAATTAACTGTTAGTGTAAAAAGTATATTCTGGAAAAGAGCAATCCAAGGAAATGCAAAAAAAAGTAAAATATAAAATACAATTTTCAATATCATAAAATTAAGTGAATTAGATATTCTTCAAATTTGAAAAGGAGAATAATTAAATGTTACAATTTGATAAACTAAATAAGGAATTAAGAAAAACCCAACTCTAATATATAAATGTGCTAATTGCACAATTAATGGTATTCTTGAAACAATTGATAATATTAATGGAGTAACAAAGAGACATATAAAACAAAATATCATTGATAAAACTCCAACACCAATAGAAATTTTATACCAAAAGTAAAATGGGAAAAGAAAAATTATATTACCTATAAAATGTCCGTAAAGAAATAACACAAAATTATATATTGACTCACTTGGTCTAGAACCAGCAGCAATCATAAATCTCAATACAAATTGCATTAAAATAAAGGTGGAACTTATTATGTAAAAATTAATCAACGGAGGAGAACTTAAAATTAATTTCATTGAAATTACATTAAGATTAACTGAATTTATGAAATAAATTAACATTTTAAAAAGGAAATTCAGTAATAATATTATTTAACAAATTAATTACCTAAAACCCACTTTCCTTCAACAATTCATTAACCCGATTCGAATAAATTTCATCCGTAATCATCCCCTTATCCTTCATCGATTTAAGGTACTCTAATTTCGATTCTAACGAACTTTCAATTGCAGTTTGAGGTATTGACTCTTCCCCAACAATTGGATTAATGAAATCAAATAAAGATTTCAGTTTATCATCATCTTTTCCAATGTACTTTGATGTCATTGTCATAGAACTATGACCCATTTGCTGGGATATAGACTTCATATCAACACCTAATTTATTACCAATGGTTGCGTGAGTTCTTCTACCCATATGAAATGACATCAACTTATAGAAAGGTACAGATGGATTCTTTGTTGGGTTTTTACCAACTCTTCTTATTGTATTAACTGAATTATTAAATTTCAAGATTCTACCTATTTCCTTCAAATGTAAATTGACTTTACCCAAGTAATTCTGTCTTGTAAAATCACTTTTCAAACAATTCAGTGGGAATAAATATTGTAATACTGATTTACCCTTTGAATATTTCCTATACAATTGTTTTGACAATTCATTCTCAATAATAGGAACCTCTTCTTTAGTTTTTTGCTGAATAATACTATATTCTCTGTTTTCTATATCAAAATCACCAACCTTTACCTTTACACAATCACTCCATCTTAAACCAGTTGCAACACTAAATAAAAACATATCTTTAACAACCTCATATGTTGTATAAAAATTGAATTTATTTCTTGAAATCATCCCTACTATCATACCATTGGAATCCCTCTTTGCTCGTTTGGTAACTGGGTCTTTGATTGTCTCAAATAACTCATCTTTGATTATATATGATTTCTCAATCCATCCCCCATAATGTTTGGAGAAAGTTGAGGTTGGGTTTTCCTCAATAGGATAGTAATCAAAATCACGATAATTATACATCACTTCAATTTGTGAAGGATTTAATGAGATAACTTTTTTTGAACCAACCGGTAATTTTGTTTTGTAATCAACATTAACCTTACTTACAAAATTCTCTCGTTGAGCAAATAGTAAAAATTGGCGAAACTGTGATATGATTTTAGCAGATGTAGAATTACTAAATTCCTTATTAACCAAATAGATTTCAAGTTCAGAATAAAACTGATTATCAATCTCCCTAAAATCTATCTGAACATCCCCCCTATTTTTGATAAACTCTTCTACAATTCTCAATCGGTAGCAAATTGAACGATAATAAGTTGTTGTCTTGTCTAGTGATTTAATGTATTTCTCATTGAGAACATATAACAAAGGAAATTTATCAACAAGAGTATCGATGTGTTTTACAACTAATAATTCTCTCTTAAACTGTTTCATACCCAACTTCACTAATTCAGCTGTAGGTTCAACACCTTCACTCTTCAACTTTTCTATCACCAAATAAACATTCTCTTTGAATGAACGAAGGACCTGATTCTTACCTTCATACTCATTGTCAGTCTTCTTTATTGGGTTATCCTTTTTCCCATCACCGAAATCCTTCTTATTACACTTAACCGAAGGAGACAATTCGATTCTCTTTGAAAGATGAGTATAGATTAAAATAACATAACCATAACCCTTATCACTCTTCAGTTTGTAATACAAGTTCATTTGATACCATTAAAACACAAACATAATTGAATTATGGGAAAATTTCCTCAATTTTTGCGGATTTTCTCCCATATTATCAAAAATGACATTTTATCAATTAAATGATAATCAATTAGTTATGATGTTTTTCTGAAATAAAATTTGATACTAGTGGGACCACCACCAAACCCTCTTTATTTCGTATATTGAGGGTTTTTTATGCAAAATCGATTTTCTCCCCCAACTTCTCCCCAAATCAAAAGATTTCCCTAATTCTTCAATAAGAACGAATCGCCTCCGCAAAACTCTGAAAATCAACAAGTTGCAATAATTTACTTTTTTTGTTCGAAACTTAATGTTTGGGATTTCAATCTTATATATATAAGTACAATATTCTAAACATAGAGTACACATAGATTAAACAGGTGGTAATTCTGAATTTCTCAAAAGTGGGAGGTTAATACCAAACTTACAACTGAAATACTTGTTTGGACCGTCCAAATTAGTCCCATTCCAACCATCAGTCTTTCGTAAGTTTGTAAATGATTAAATAACCATACCCCCAACTGAATGTAATAGAATCGGCAAAAAATTAAAAATTTAACTTACACTAGAGGGGGTGATAAATTGGTTGTATTCTTTAACTGAATATTTAAATAGTTGATATTTATTAATGAAACTTAATCACTGATAAAATGACTATTACTACTCAACCACTACTAACAATTGAAGATTTAGAAAATCAAATGAACATTACTCGTTATACCATCTATAAGAAGATAAGGAATAATCAATTCCCCAATGGTAGGAAACTAAATGGACACAGAGTATTTACCAAAGATGAAATCCAATCTTATTATTCTGATTTGGGTATTTCTATAAAATTTAAAAGTTAAGATATACCAACTCTCCATTACCTGTAACACGACAAAAACTTTTTCCAAATACCTGTATCGTACCCATTCATATTACGAGGTCAGGTTTTCACCCCACAATCAATTTTAACACACTATACCTCGTCACTATGAAACCAAATACTGTAAAACCAATAAAGACACCATCGGACCCTAAATCGTTTGTATTACAAAGAAAATTAGATGTACTCTCAAGAGTATACTGGATGATTGCAAATACTCAATGGAGTTTGAATCATTCAGATGTTCTGGATAAACTACTGGATAAGTTTATAGACCTATCTGATGGATTAGGTGAAGAGAAGTTGAAAGAGGAAATGAAGTTGAAAAGTATAATGAGGGATAAATTGATACACCCGAAAAAGAAATAAGGTTTTGAATAAGGTTTGTGTGTCAATGAGTCAAATTGTATCTAACACATTCATTTTGATTGGCAAAACCACCTTTAAAGAAAAATACTAATCAGAAAAATTAATTAACATAAATAATCGGATTGATTAAATCTAAAAACTAAATCTATTTATTTTAAGAAAAATGATACTTCCTCACCTTAACAATCGTCTTCGTAGAAACCCCCAATCTACCAGATATATCCCTCACGGATTTACCTTTATCCAATAGGGATATAATCTTCTGGTTGTTCTCTTTCTGAAGGAAATCTTGACGATTCTCAACCGTACCTACCTTCCTCCCTAATTTACCCCCATTGATTACATACATCTTTCTCCCCATCTCTGTTCTCTCCATAATGTTCTCTCTCTCTAATTCATAAAGAGAACTCATTACAGAGGTAATCAGATTCCAAATCGGATTCTTCTTTCCATTCACTTGGGATTGAAGATTACCCATCCCCTTCACAACAACATTTACCCCGTTATCTTCTAACCATTTCAATGTGGTTAACGTGTCAACGGTATTTCTACCTAAACGAGATAGTTCTTCAACAACTAATTCTGTAACCTTCCCTTCTGATACCAATCCTACAAGGACTTTCCCATTCTCTCTTTCCATAAATGGAACCTTACCCGATACCCCTTTATCGAAGAGGGTTAAATCGTAAAACTCTTTATCTAATTTGAATCTCTCTCCGTCCTGATTGATGGTAGATGTTCTGTTGTATTTTACCCTCATAGTGTTTTCTTTAATTATTTAATCTAAAATTACAACACATATATTCAAGAGTCAAGTCATTTATCAGGAAAGGTGTAGTTTTTTTATCTTTGAATAAAAGGGAAACTTACCTGTAAATAAAAACCACTATATAAAATTCCATTTTTCATTAACTTGAAAAGAAATTCAACTAAAATGAAAATGCTGAAAAATCCCTTATCGTATTTATTTCTCTCCCTTGTACTATTCATTTCCTGTAAAAATGAATCTAAAAATAGATTTATGACCGAATACTTTGAAAAAGAAGATTATAGTCCCGAAACCATCAAAGAACAAAAGGTTATTGAACGAATAAAAACTCAATTTCGTACTGACCCTGAAATTCCTTTTACGGTTTGGTCAAATGGGAAAGAAATTTCACCTAACAAAATAAAAAATATAGAGTACTTTGATGAGAATGGACTTTGTTATTTAAAAGTTAATCCAATTTATGAGTTAATGGATAATAATCAGGACTTCAGTAAATTATCAGCTCTTGAAAGATTTTTTTACCAAAAAAAGATTGAAGGAAATGTACCAACGGGATTCTATGACAGTACATACAATTATTATGATGACAAACAACGTCTTGTCAAAGTAAATGAAGTCAAGAGAAATGTTTATGGACAAATCAGTTATAATATGACTCAAACATATAGTTTCGATGAAAATGATAATTTAATTCTTCAATGTTCTGAATATAGTAATTCACAAAGTTTATGTAAATATGTTATTTACAATTACGATTCAAATGGAATAATTAAATCTTCAAAAGATAGTTTTTCGGTATTAATGAACGATAGAAGAAAGAATAGAAATATTGAAAATAAATACTCATACGATTTGAAAAATCGAATTTCTTCAATAGGTAATAAACATTTTGTCTATGATAATAATAATTTGGTTATAGAAGAGTTTGTATTTTCCCCCAATACAAAAGTCGATATCATCAAAAAAAAATTTGATAAAAACAAAAACCAAATCCAATGGGAATGGATTAGGGCTGGTGTCAGTGAGTATGACCCAAAAACAGGATTAACTACAGTTAAAAACTATGACACTTCAATCACATACAATAAATATAACAACCTAAATCTGTTAATTGAGTCAAGTCATAAAACTAATACAAGTTCAGATAAATACGATTTATATAAATACGAGTATAAATTCAAATAGAAATCTTCTAATCAATAAAAATCATAAAATGTTAAACACGAAATTTAGAAAAATACTCCTGTTCTTGTTTTTATACTACACCTCAAACATAATTCTATATTATATTTTTGATTTACAAGAGGTTAAAAATGCTACTCTAAATGCTGGATTTCAATATGAAGAAACAAACTTATTTAACCCAGGAACCAATTTAGGTTTTTCCTTGACATTCAATTACTATTGGTTAAAAAGTGGTTTATTATCTTCAATTGTTTTATTCTTAATTTTAAGAATAAAAAAAGGATAAATTAAGAAGTGAAAAAAATCAATCTACTATTATTCTTCTTTTTCATTTCATTGAATTTACTCTCTCAATCAAACGAAAAGACTTCTTCCTCATCCAAATTTGAAGAATTTCATATTAATAAATTAGATGAACCTATTAGGGTAAAATGGACAGACCTAAAAAAGAAATTAGAACAATTAGAAGGAGTTAAATTTGATTATAAAAAGGGGGGGGGATATATCTAAAATATGATAAGAAACTCATTTGTTCTTTCGTAGGAACAGGTTGTTGTTTATTTATAGAGATAATTAGAGGTGGTATAAAATCAAAAAGTTATTTCACACTTAATGACCCTTAAAAAATCACAGAAGAAGTTTCGTGGGAACCAATGGGATATAAGAAAAATGAAGAATATATCTTTCCAATCCATAAAGATTCAAACATTGATTATGTTCTTTCCCTCATCAAACAGAAATATGATTCACTCAAGTAGTCAAAAAATCTTTTTTCACAAATGAATATTAAAATAAACAAACATAATACCATTTTGGTATTACTCATTTTTTCAATTTTAACCTTTGGATGTGATTCAAAAGTTAATTCAGATACAATTAAACAAGATTTGACCTCTATTTCAGCTGACACAATTTCACCTTCTATAGACAAATTTTTATTTTTAAAAAAAGGGATGAGTTTAAATGAAATTAAACTTTACTTAAACGAAAATTCAATAAAATATTCAACACTTCAAAATTTAAATAATGATGAATCAGAATTTGACATTGAATCACTAGTTTCCAATAACATTAATTTTATGGTCGTTTACAATTATAAAATCGGGGATATTGTTTTAGATGAATTTCGTTTATATTTCATTGAAAATCAACTTTATAAATTCAAGTACTTTAAATATATGATGGAAACAGATTGGGGAAATGAAAACAGAGGTTTCAATAAAGTAATGGATTTTAAAGGAAAACATATAAATGTTATTTCAACATTATATGAAGGATTGAAATCCAAATACGGTTTTCCATTGAAATCTCAAGTTTCAACCAGTGAAACATTAGTAACCTATCCTGCTAAAGATTGCAATTTTTTTAGTGTGATTTGGAATGAGGGTCCCGAGAATGTTATTTCAGATTCTGAAATTTCAATAGAATTAGAGAATAGTTTTTGCTACTGGGGGAAAGAGTCAATTTCAGGGGAAAAGATTTCCGATTATAGCTATAATCAAAAAATCACAGTTGACTTTACAGATAATCAACTAAACAATTACATTTCAGATTTTCAAAAAAGAAGAAATCAAATCGACAATAATAAATCAGATTCAGTTAATAATAAAAAACAACAATTTCTCAATGATTTATAAATTAATATAAATTCAAATAGAAATACATTTCATTGAAATAGATTAAAACCAATTTTAGAGTGAAGGAAGACTTGAAATTTAAGATTCAGATTTATTTATTTTTTGTATTTCCAATCGTTTATGGTCTTTTAATACTAATCTCTCCAATATTATCCAATTACTTTGATTTTTGGGATGATATAATGATATGGTCTTTAGGTATCCCCGTTATTTTAAGTACCATTTGGGGAATTTTTTATTTATTATTTAATATAATAAAAGGTTTAGAAGAAGATAGAATTGAAAATAAAAGAAATATCATTTTTCAATATTTTCTCATATTACCGAAGAAGTTAATTATTTATTTTCTTTACACCCTTCCATTTATATTTATTGTTGTTTTATTTTTTATAATAGGGAACTTTACTAGTTTTTACACATCTTTCTGTCTTCCTCTTTTAGGAGGAGTAATTGGAGAAGTAATTTGGGGTTTATTATTTTTCTGTACCTTCTGTTTTATTGTGTATCAGATTTACAAACTTATAGACAGAAGATTAATAGACTAATATAGTCTTCAAGAAAGACACAATTATTCCTGTTTTTAACCTTGACTTTGGTACAGGGAGTCCGTATTTTTACTATTGAGGTCTGTCCTTACTTTCCACCTTAATTCACTTTTTGCAATTCTACACCCAATGTAATTATGAGTGAATACGATGATTTTTTAAAGTGGACTGAAGAAAATACTTTTATTTCTATATATACATATGATGAGTTAAAAGGGTATATAGATGAAACAGGTGTAATTAAAACCCCATTGGAGATTAAGGGTTTACATATCACGAGACTTATTGGAGTAAAGAACATAACTCAACATTTTACATTAGGAGATACTGAATTTGAGGATTTAGGAGAATTGGAAACAATAGAGGGAGATTTCAGAATTTGGAACATTAGAAATAAACTAAAATTACATTCTTTAAATCCATTGAAATTGGTAAAAGGGAGTGTGAATCTTCGGTATAGCAAATTAAATTCATTAGGTTGTTTAAATCATATTGGAGGGGATTTGAACCTTCGAGACACAAACATTACCGATTTAAGTTCTATTCTGAAAATTGGAGGTAATCTTCATTTACCCAAAAAAAACAAAACCCTCATAGATATTTCTCACATTGAAATTGGGGGTAAAGTAAGATATTGGAATGATTCTAAAAATATATTACCTGATAAATCATCAATTAACAATTTAACTAATTCAGAGATAGAAATTCCTCATTGGAAATTTCAATACATTATCAGTTACGAACAAGTTCAATATGAAGAAAATGATATTCAAGAGTTTTATCAATATTTCAAAAATTCATTTTTTAAAGGGATTTATGTTGATGTTCGTGGTGAAACAAATTATCTCTTTACACTTTTATTGGAATTAAGAGATACAATATCAACATTTGAGAATTACCCAATAATAAAGAATTATTTTGAAATATTATCCAACCATTATCCTGTATTAAAAACCTATGCTACTGATTGGATAATAGATTTAGCAGAGAAAAATAACGATTACAATTATTTGAAAGAATCTGTAATAAGTGGATTTGATGAGTATTTTAATATTTATGATTTACCAAAATATTTTTATTTATTAGATAAAACAGAGGATAATACTTTACACCCAAATTTATTTTGGAGAATAATATCAAATACTTCATTAACTAATTATGGTTTAGAAAACCTCAATGATGTAAAATATCATTTTGATTCAAGAGTTTTAGAATCTTGTGCAAATGAAATTATTTCTAATTTCAGAATCTATGTGAAACAATGGGAAACATTAAGTTCAATTTCCGATATTGATGATAAAGAGATAAAAAAGGTTATTTCATTTTACGAACGAGAGTTGAGGGATTCGGAAAATGATTTAAGATTAAGTAGGGGACTTCCTAAAATTGGTGAGGGATGGATATCAGAAACTGAACTCTTTTATCAAATTAGAACTGAATTTTCAAATTTAAAGGTTATCCATCACGGAAGACCAGAATGGTTGGGAAGACAACATTTGGATATTTATATTGAAGATTTCAATATAGGAATTGAATATCAAGGAAAACAACACTCTCAATCTGTTGAATATTTTGGAGGTGATACCTCTTTTACCAAACAATTAATGTTAGATGAAAAGAAAAAAAGTATTTGCAAAGAGAACAGTTGTGAATTAATAGAGGTTTTCCCTGAATATAATCTTCAAGATGTTCTAGAACAGATATCTGATATTTTGAAAATGAAAAATATTAAAAACTAATCTGGTTTAAAAGTTGATTAATACCACGATTTAATTAAAGTATTAAAAAATGGATGAAGGAAATTTAGAATAAACCAACAAATAAATTAACAGTAAAATTAAACTATACATTATCCCTTTATATTGGTACACTAAACGGTCCATAGGTATATATAAATGCTCGATTTCTTTCTTTGATAAACTCGAATCT
>CANGGD010000072.1 GCA_947453295.1 Chitinophagaceae bacterium
AACATTATGCAACTCTACAAAATCCGCATTGTATGGTGCGCCAGCGTTACCACCTCCTCCATATACCTGACTAATCACTACCGTGGTTGATTGCGAATAGGAAAGAAAAGACAATAACAATAAAGCAATAGTAAAAATTTTCTTCATGACTTGAATTTATAAAATAGCAAAGAAATTATAAGATAAAAATTGATTATTTATAATTTATGGTGACAAAAGTAAATAATTTAAATTAAGAAGAGTAAATAATGTAGCTTAAAAGTGATGAAGAAGAAAAAATATCAATCAAGCATTTGCGCCGGTCTGAGACTGGCGATTCTCTGATTTTATTTACAGCAGCCGGTCTCAGACCGGCGCTAGGTTTGTAATTGAATTAAGGGTTTTGGAAGAAAAAAGAAATGGCAACCCTTCTCAAGATTACCAAAACTTACTTTCTGTGCACAGAAAGTAAGAGCAAAAATGAAAGCGAGAGCGATCAAAAACTCTGACTTTCTGTGCCCAGAACAGGAATCGATAAATATTTCGTAAAGCCAATACAGTATTGAATTTCATCAAATATTTTAATTTCTCAAGGTACAATTAGGGTACAAATAATGCGAGGTACAAGAAATAGCCGAAACAGGAACACAACCAATTTTCATTGAATTTTGAACCAAATTATAAGCGTAAACAATGAGAATTTTATTACACAAAACTATCAACATTGCTCTACAATAAATTTAAAAAACTGTACCTAAATTGAGAGAAGAAGTTGATATAGTTTTTATACAAAAAACTTCGACTCCAATGAAATTATTTTACCACCTTTATCTTCAGCATATTTTTCCTGCCAACCAAATGGATGATATTTTTTAGAAACCCATTTATTATCCTTGTATTCAAAACCATAATCTAAAAATTGAACACTATCTATTGTAAAATGCAATTGCAACCTGTCTTTTGCTTTCGGTTTTAAATCAACATCAAATGATGATGGATCATTTATTAAGCTAAGAAGACTTTTGTTATTGTATCTTGCTGTCGTAATAAGAATATTCATTGGCGGCAACATAGAACCCATAATACGCAGTAATTGATCTTTTTCATAACGATAAAAAATCCAGTAATGCTCTAAATCATAGATGTCATCAATATCGCATGAACAAAATTTTAGCTTGTCTGATATTTTACACATAAGAGTAATTTAAACAAAAATAATCCCTTCACACCTCCATCTATTTGAGGACGTAAGTAAATATATTTAAAATTCATGCACATATAATTAATCTAATTCTCAATAAAATTGTAAAATATTTATTGTTTTATCGGATTTTTTCCGACAAGTGCGTAATTATTTTACAAAATGGACTTCAGAAAAGCTTTACAATCTTTTTCAGAAAAACCTTTTACAAAACAGGTATTACTGGAATTGCTCAAATAGCTGAAGTAGATTTCGCATATATTTGAATTATACATCATTATAAAAGTCAGACATAGAAACAAACATTAAAATAAATAGAAAATGAAAAATACAGCATTGATAACAGGAGCTTCTAACGGAATAGGGTTAGAATTGGCTAAAATTCATGCTTCAAAAGGAGGCGATTTAGTTTTGGTAGCGAGAAATAAATCTAATTTAGATGAAATCAAAATAGAACTAGAAAAGCAATTTAAGGTTTCTGTTTATACAATAAGCAAAGATCTTTCTTTAACTAACGCAGCTCAAGAAATTTATAACGAAACGAACAAAGAAAATATTCAAGTTGATTATTTGATAAATAATGCAGGATTTGGCGACTTTGGTATGTTCATAGAAACTGACTGGAACAAAGAACTGCAAATGATTAATCTGAACATTACAACACTAACCCATTTTACAAAATTATATCTACAAGATATGATTAAACGAAACAGGGGTAAGATAATGAATGTTGCGTCAACAGCAGCTTTTCAATCTGGCCCTACAATGGCTGTATATTTTGCAACGAAAGCTTATGTCTTGAGTTTTACTGAAGCAGTTAGCAATGAAGTAAGTGACAAAGGAATTACAGTAACTGCTCTTTGTCCAGGTGCTACTGAAACTGGATTTCAGAAAGCAGGAGGAATGGAAGAAAGCAACCTTTTCAAAGGGAAAAAATTGCCAACAGCTAAGCAAGTTGCAGATTATGGTTATAAATCAATGATAAAAGGAAAAACGGTTGCAATACATGGAATTATGAATTATATAATGTCCAACTCTGTTAGATTCACACCAAGAGCTCTGGTTGTAAAGATAACTCGAAAAATTATAGACAAAGTTTAATCTTAATTATAAGAAAGGAACGAAACCATAAAACTAGTTTTCCAAAACTGTCTTTTGTCCACCTCATCAGACATCAGGATTTATGGTTAAAATAAATACCTTAGCTAAACCATAAATAGTTAAGTGTAATCGTTAGTATACACAACAGCATTAAAAAAATGAAGAGATTTATTCAATTGAGTTAGATTAGTTTTTCCTTTCGCTCAATAAGTTGATACAACTGTACTTTCAAAAAATAGCTACGCTCCTAGTTGAAACAAATTCTATTTGCCACATTTTTGCGGTGAATAAATTGTATGAGCAATTTAAAACTAAGAACTACAAAAGTAAAAACACGGTTTTCGAAATAAGAATTTGAACGTTTCTTACTTTAATGAACTTTTGGTGAATTGTTTTGATAAGTAAGGAAGCTCATTGGATGAATCAAATGGGTATGCGACGTTTATATAAGAAATCATCACGTCTATTAATTTCTTTATTTATGGTGTTGGATTGATTTGGGATTTTTTTATTTTTGACTAAAAGGAATGATTGGCATTATTTAGTAAAGTAATAATTATTTATAAATAAAAATTGATAGGATGAAAACAAATTTTCTTACAATGACTTTTGTGTTGATATCAATTGCTTCGTATTCTCAAAGCACAACAAAACAGTCTAATGCTCAACAAAAAATTATTTCTGAAAATACAATTTATCAACTCTTTCCAACTCAAAACTATTGGACTTTTATTAAGCTGGACAACCGAAATGGTAAAATGTGGCAAGTGCATTTTTCAGTTAATGAAGATGGAATACAAACCGAAGTAATTCTAAATCCTGTCCCTCTTGTAGTTAAAGACAAGGAAGTTAATGGTAGATTCAATTTATATCCTACTGAAAACATTTACAATTTTTTATTGATTGATCAAATTGATGGAAATGTATATCAAGTTCAATGGTCAATGGATGCTAAAAACAGAATAATCATTCCAATTAAGTAATTGAAAATGGTTGAATTGAATGACTTTGATAGAGAATGTAATTGCATTTATAATAATGAACATTATTCTATTCGTGATAACGGAGCCGTATTGCGCAAATCTCGTGAAAATGAATACACACCTAGACCAACAGACAATAAATGGACTTTTGGTAAACTAAATAATAAAACCGGGTATTTAGAAGTTGCTTCAGTACGAGTTCATAGAATTGTTGCAACTGGATTTCATGGAGAACCGCCTAGCAAGGAGCACGTAGTTGACCACATTGATACAAACAAGCAAAATAATAGACCTGAAAACCTTCGTTGGGTAACAAGATTGGAAAACGTCTTACTTAATCCAATAACACTTAAGAGAATTGAAATAGCTTGCGGTTGTAAAATCGAAGAATTTCTTGATAATCCATCTAAATTCCGCGACAAGTTTAAAGAACCAAATAACAGATGGATGTGCACTGTTAGTATTGAAGAGGCACAAAAAAGCAAAGAAAAATTACTGGCTTGGGCAGAAAGCGATAAACTTTCTGCTGGAGGTTCTTTAGGCGAATGGATTTATAATCGGAGTTTATCCAAAACAGTTATTGATATAACACCGGAATTTATAACTTCCCTAACTCAAAATGCAGTTCAAAAAAATTGGACAAAAAAAACAGAATTTCCTTGTTGCCCTCAAAACAAAGGTCTTTTTTCAATTGCCAAATATGCTGCTAATTTAAAAGCGGAAAAAGTCTTTTCAAAAAATCAGTATTTCAATTCAATTATTGAAGATTTCGCAATTTCCAAAGATGAATCTACTTTATGGGTGATGTGTAAAAACGTTGATCCAAATGCAATAAAACCTTACTTATTAGCTGAAATCAAAATTGAGAATTATAAGTTTGTTCATAATAATCTTGGTAGTTTTTTCAAAAATGATGGTGCGAAAAAACAATTTACTCTTTTACAAGGTCTTGAGTGGACAGAAGGAGATACATTTGATGATTTCAGTTAAAAAAACTAAACGCAAATTTTTTCAAAATACACTTTATTGAAATCCCCTTTTTTGCGGCGAATAATTCTAAAATCGACTCTTTTTACAATCGGGAACACCAACCAAATTTCAATTTTTAAATGAATTTAAATAGTACACTAACTAAATTCGGATTAATTTGAATAATAGGACAAATAATTGCTTTCTTAAACCGAGAACAATAAGACTATCAAAACCCAGATGACGGTATATCAATAATACGTCCTTTTTTTTCGATTTCTTTTATTTGTTGCAATAACTCTTTCTCTTCTTTTGTTTTAGGAGTTTCGTAATTAATTAATTCCATGAGGCGTTTTTCATTTTCATCCAGTACACTTTGGGTAGAAGTTGTAAGTTCTAAATCGCCGTATTTTTTGGTGTGGCTTTTGGTTTTTGTATCCAAGGCTTTTACAATTTTTCCATGTTTACTTTCATAATGTTTTTCTTCCCATTCAAATGGGTGATATTTTTTGGAAACCCATTTATTATCCTTGTATTCAAAACCATAATCTAAAAATTGAACACTATCTATTGTAAAATGCAATTGCAACCTGTCTTTTGCTTTGGGTTTTAAATCAATGTCAAATGATGATGGATCATTTATTAATCTAAGAAGACTTTTGTTATTGTATCTTGCTGTCGTAATAAGAATATTCATTGTCGGCAATATAGAACCCATAATACGCAGTAATTGATCTTTCTCATAACGATAAAAAATCCAGTAATGCTCTTTTTCATAGATGTCATCAATATCGCATGAACAAAATTTTAGCTTGCCTGATATTTTACACATAAGAGTAATTTATACAAAAATAATCCCTTCACACCTCCATCTATTTGAGGTCGTAAGTAAATATTTTACAAAATTCCTGCACTTATCACTCAGCTAATTTTCAATAAAATTGTAAAATATTTATTGTTTTATCGGATTTTTTCCGATAAGAGCGTAATTATTTTACCCCCATAAAATAAGAGTGATTTTCTATTTAATTCAAATACTAAAATTTAATCTTACCCTTCAAAACACTTTTAACCTACTCATCAAAATTTCGAATTTTATCTTTTTACATGATTTTGTATAGTAATTAAAAATATGATTATCTTGCCATATATAAATTGAAGTATAATGAAAAAACTAACTGCTATATTCATCCTCACCTTTTTTTGCTGTAATCTTTTTGCACAAAATATTCCTTCATATATTCCCACTAATGGTTTAGTTGGATGGTGGCCTTTTAATGGTAATGCTAATGATGAAAGTGGGAATGGGAATAATGGAACAGTGAATGGGGCAACATTAATAGCTGATAGATTAAGTAACATTGGAAGTGCGTATTATTTTAATGGTTCATCTTACATTAGAGTTTTACATAACAACACTTTAAATTTTGGGACCAATAATTATACTTTATCTGCTTGGTCAATGAGGCAGGGTAATAATTCATACCAAGATATTATTTCAAAAATGTTGGGTTCACCTTCATACACTGGTTGGGGTTTAAATTTTATAAATAATTATCCTCGATTTGAAGCAGGGACTACAAATAATGGATCTTGGCTTACAAATGGGAATATAAATAATGGCAATATAAGTGGGTCTTATACAAATCCAATTTCAAATGATTTATGGTATCATTTTGTTGCAGTTTTTAATCCTAGTAACTCCATTATTAAACTATACATAAATGGCGAATTAGCAGTATCTGAACCTACGTCAACTTCATTAATTAATGCCGATAATAGTAATGATTTGTTTTTTGGAGTCTACCAACCAGAGGGAGCTCCAAGTGGGTCAGAATTTTTAATTGGTAAAATTGACGATATAGCTATTTACAACCGTGCACTCACACAAGAAGAAGTTACTAGTTTATATCAAGGCTCGTCTACCAATAATAGTAATAATGGTTCAGTGGGTATAAACACTACAACTCCTCACCCATCTGCTGCTTTAGATATTACAGATACACAACGTGGTTTACTGATACCTCGTATGACAGCATCACAACGTAATAATATCAACAACCCTGCAGAAGGCTTAATGGTATTCCAAACTGATGACTCTACAGGCTTTTGGTATTATAGTGGTCAAAAATGGAACACAATTAATAGCAAGGGTATTAAAGGTGATCAGGGTTTGCAAGGGCAAGTAGGCCCTCAGGGTATTCAAGGTGAACAAGGAATACAGGGTGTTAATGGCAGCAATGGTTATACTACCTTAGTGAATTGTATAGCAGAGCCTAGTGGAAGTAATTGTATAAATGGAGGAATTAGAGTGGACTTTGGAATTGATGAAAACAGAAATAATATATTAGATTCAGTTGAAGTAAATCCAACTCAGACCAAATATATTTGTAATGGCGCTGTTAGTCAAACTGGTTCCTCAAAAAATGTAAGGATAGGATATGGTCAATCTGGGTCATGGACATGCCCTCAGGGGGTATATTCAATAACTGTAGAACTTTGGGGTGCAGGTGGAGGCGGCCAGCAAAGTTGTAGTCCAGGAGCATATGGAGGTAGTGGAGGATATATAAAACAGACTTATAATGTAATTCCTGGAAATACATATTCTGTAATTGTAGGAGCAGGTGGTAGTACTCCTGATTTTAGAGGATCCTACTCCAATTGCGACCCTGGTTTTGTTAGTGTCGGTCCTGGTGGAGCAGGTGGGATAAGTTCATTTGATGGAGAGTTAATTGCAGAAGGTGGTTTAGGAGGATCTAATGGTGTTAATGGCAGAAATGGGGCTGTAATAAACTGGCAGTACTCATCAAATGGCACAACAGGAAATGTAAGTTATATACCAAATTCATGGGTTCAAAATCCTCCAACTGGTATTGCTGGTGGGGGTGCAGGAAGTTCTTATTGTGGTTATTCTTTCATTGCATGTTCGTCTGCTAAAGGAGAGAATGGATATTGCATTATTACATATTAGTTCATTAATTATCTTTTGAAGAATTTTAATTCCTCTTGTCGACTAATCAATATGGTCTTTATCCTGTTTTCCTGAATAGTTACTTGTTTTTCTCTGCGTTGTTTGCGCAATATTTTGCGTTCTTTTCGGTAAGAAAAGTTCAATATACAAAGTTGATGACTTAAGAATCATGACTCTTGACTAAAAAAAATCAAAATTCAACATGTCTGTAAATTAAACTGTGTCAAATTTAGTTGTCTCAAAGAATTTATTCGGTACACTCAGCGAATTAAGCAAAAATAATTAGTTAATTTTTTCTTCTGTATTTACCTCTTGTCTGGTAATAATACCTCGAACGATTCTGATTACTTATGGCGTTTTTATCAGTGCTTACAGGCATGCGTACATGACCTTTATGAAAATTACCTTTATAATCAATGGAAGGACTTACATATACTGGCTTTTTAACTGAACCAGAATCGTTATTATTTCTACAAGCCGAAAGTAGAGCGAAAATACAAGATATTACAAAGCAACGAAGTTTCATGCGATAAAAATTTTCCATACCGCATAAGCCAATGGCATGCTTAACAAAAACACCAAACTTACCAAACAGCCTCTACTGGTTTTGTTATACACTCTGTTATACAAAGCCTTTTTGGGATTGGTCACCCAACCCCACCCTCTTGATGCTTTAAAGCCAAGATTTTGTCGAACATATCTTTTTACAGAAGTTCTTGCAGCTATACGCTTGTTTAAATTTGGTATGCGGAATCCGATTTTCATACTTTAAATGTAAAACAGTTCTATAAAATTATTATCATATTTTTTTATTTTTTTCACTCCTCAAATAGTTGGAGGTCTGATGTATTTACCTTCACCGCAAACTTATGTTAATGGACTTTAATTTAGAAGAAAAACAAGATTCAGAAATAGAAAAACTAAAATATTACATCCAAATTTGTAACGATGCGCTGAACAATTTTTCTGCCAATCATCCATACCAATTAGCGGTGTATGAAAAAGAAAAAATCATGATCACATTAAATAGGTTTTTTGCAAGTGAAATCGATTATTTGGAAAATTCTCCCGAAGATTATTTTAACCTTTACGAAGAAGATTAGTTTTTTACTCTTTCGTTGATTATATATGATTTTTTCAATAATTTTACTACATGCCCAAAACAAAATCTGCTGTTTCCCGCTACTATATTATTAATGCTTGTTTAACAAACAACCTCAGACCCTATCCTACTTTGGACGATTTAGCAAGAGCGTGCAGTCAAAGAATCAGAGAGGGGATTTCTGCTTCAACTATAGAGAAAGATATCCGACAAATGAAACGGTCTCGCCCCTTCGGCTACGACGCACCCATTGAATACAGTAAGATCAATAAAGGATATTTTTACGCCGAACAAGGATTTTCTATTTCAGATTTAAAACTTGATGACCAAGAGTGGGATGGATTAAGATATGCCGCTAATTTATTACATCAATACTCTCATGTTTCTATATTTAAAGATTTCAAACAAGCTATTGATAAAATTAATACCCGCTTTAATTTGTTGATGGATTTGGAAGAAATAGATTTCGATAAATATATTCAGTTTGAAACCGGAAATGCCACATCAGGTTATGATTGGATCGGTACTATTTTACCAGCAGTAAAAAATAGATGGATTTTAAATATTCGCTATGAAAATATTTATAAAAAAGAAGTAAAAGAATATTCGGTTTATCCCAAACTTTTAAAAGAACACCGCAATCGTTGGTATGTAATTGGATGGATTGCTGACAGAAATGATTATCTAACTTTTGCGTTGGATAGAATACAGCAAATTAACACAATTGAAAAAGTACAAAAACATCGATTTGATTTTAATTCTGATAATTTCCTACAACACTCTGTGGGCATAATGGAAGGAGATGCTCCACCAAGTAAAATAGTTCTTTCAATTCAAGATCCCTACCATAAGTTAATACAACTGGAACCTATACACTCTACTCAAAAACAAATCAAACAAACCAAGAATGGTATTGATATTGAATTAATGGTTAACATTAATCACGAACTCGTTAATAGAATATTATCTATGGGCGCATTTTGCAAAGTGATTCAACCCGCTTCACTAAAAAAACAAATCAAAGAATCGCTTTTAAAAACAATTGCATTTTATAAATAGATTATCACTGAAAGCTGATGGCTACCCCTTTGTCTTGCATAGCTTTTATTTTTTCTTTCCAATTGTACATCGAAAAGCCAGGCCATTCAATGAATTTGAAATGAAATGAACTGAAATAAATTTTAGGCTCTTTTTTGAAACATCAACCACTCTTCATATTCTTCTTTCTCTTGTTTTACAAATTGTTGTTGTCTTTCTATTTCATTTTCATGCGATGCTTCTTTTTGCAGAAGCAACTTCTCTTGTTCTTCTAAATATATTTGATACTTAACGGGATTCATTTCTTGCAATAAATTCAAATAGTCCTTCTCGTATTTATTACGAAGTAAAAAATAAACTTGACCTTCTGCAGGACTTAATTTATTCTTTTTCATTAATCTGAATAGCAAGAACAAATCGTTTATGCTCTTATGATTTTCGCAA
>CANGGD010000073.1 GCA_947453295.1 Chitinophagaceae bacterium
CCATTCATCTTCATAATGTTGATGAAAAATCTGTTAAAATAGATTTGCCAACATATAAAAAAATTGGCATTGCCTTAGATTTTAGAGATGATCATAATAAACTTTTATCTACAGCAATTGGTCAATCAAAAGCAGACACCGAAATACTATTAATTCATATAGTAGAAAGTGCAACAGGAAAAATTCATGGAAATGAAACGGCGGATTACGAATCACAAAAAGATAAAGAAACACTTGAACAGATTGTACTTTCATTACAAAATCAAGGTATTCACACAAGAGGAATATTGGGTTTTAAAGATCCTGCAAATGAAATAATTAGAATTTCAAAAATGGAGAATTTAGATCTATTAATTATTGGAGCTCATGGACACAAAGGGATTAAAGATTTTATATTTGGCACTACTATCGATGTTGTTCGACATGAATTGAAAATCCCTGTTTTTATTGTTAATCTATAGTTTCAGCAATCCCTAACCTTCTATGAATTTTTGCTGCTATAGCATTCACATCATGCAATTTCATGCAATTAAAATGACCTAATGGACAAAAACTTTTCCCGTATTTACTGCATGGCTGACACCATAAATTCAAAACAATATTTTCATATTTTGGATTAGCTATATTGTTTTTAAAGTTAGATCCATAATAAGGCTCAACAGCAAGCTTGGGTGAAGTGCCGCCCCAAATGGCAATTACTTCTTTGTTAAATGCACATGCTATATATTGTAATCCAGTATCGTGAGAAACGACTAATTTAGATTTCCTTATTAAATCGGCAGATTCGTTTAATGAAAATTTACCACAAGCATTGTAAATTTTAATAGAATCTATGGAAGCAATTGATTGACCTTCTACTATTTCATCTTTTCCACCTAACAGTATAATGGGATAATTAATTTTCTTACATAAACTTTGCAACTTAGCTGTTGGCATTTTTTTGGTGGCATGATTAGCTCCAATTACCAAGGCTACAAATCCTAATTGATGTGAAGCAGGAATATCTGTTATCTTCACTTCATCTTTTTCAGAAATAAAATAATCTAATCCTAATCCATCATCTTTTACACCTAAAGCTTCTACTGTTTGCAAACTTCTTTGTGTGATGTGATTTTTGGGCATCACATTAATTTTCAGTTTAGTGAGTAGAAATTTTTGAATAGTAAGTTTATTAAGCGTGTACGTTTCCTTTTTTAAGCTATGTTTAATTTTATTGCTTCTTAAATTGTTGTGTAAATCAATTATAACATCAAAATCTTCCTTTTTTAATTCTAGAATTAATTTGTCAATATTATTTTCATAGTAGTGGAATTTGTCAATGTAAGGGTTATATTCTGTTACCGCTTTGAATGATTTTCTGGTTAAAAAATGTAATTCGCAATTTTCAACCTGTTGCTTTACACATCTAAAAACGGGGCTTGCTAGTACAATATCGCCAATTGAAGAGAATCTAATAATTAAAATTTTGGTCACAGTAAAACATTTTAATTTTCATTGAAATCGAGGTCTTTGCCAAAAGTTTCTTCTATTTTCAGAACAGCAAAAATACTTATACTCATCACAATGATCACCGTGATCCATCCAGCATCAAAGTATGAAAAACTATTTCTCAAAAATTTAAAAAGTGGCAAAATAAAAATAGCTAGCATACCTCTTACCATGTTAGGAATTGTTGTGGTTGCAGTTGCTCGGAGGTTGGTGCCAAATTGCTCAGCAGCCATAGTTACAAAAATTGCCCAAAACCCAGTCCCAAATCCTAATCCTGCACAAATTAAGTACATCATATTGGCAGTGCTATTTTGTAAAATTGTAAAATATAAAATCATGAAACTGACTGTGATAAAATAAAAAATGTAAAGAGATTGTTTTCTACTTTTTAATTTTTGACTTATCAAACCGATTAAAATATCGCCGATAGAAATTAAAACATAAGCATACATTATAGCTTTTCCTGGATCTATATTTTCTATAATTCCCATTTCTTTTCCAAATTCTTTTGAAAAAGTTATTAAAAGACCAATTACTAACCAGGTTGGCATTCCTACTAAAATATTGAGGAGATATTTAGTGAATCTTTTTTTGTTTTGAAAAAGGGAAATGAAACTTCCTTTTTTTATTTCAGAATTTTTAATATTATTATACAAATTAGATTCAAAAACTGAAATACGTAATAATAATAATAATAAACCCATACCGCCTCCGATAAAATAACAATTTCTCCAATCGAAATTTTCTTTGATAAAGAATGCGAAAACTGCACCAGTTAATCCAATGCCAGCAACTAATGATGTCATTACACCTCTTTTTTCTTTGGATACCAATTCTGCTACCAGAGTGATCCCTGCACCTAATTCACCAGCTAATCCTAAGCCAGCAAGAAATCTAATCATTTTATATTGTTCTACATTTTGAACAAATCCATTTAAAATATTGGCTAAAGAGTAGATTAAAATTGAACCGAATAAAACACTTAGTCTTCCTTTTTTATCACCTAAAACACCCCAGATAATCCCTCCTATTAATAACCCAATCATTTGAAATGTAATAATACTTTCTCCTTCAGTCATTATTTGGTCTTTACTTAAACCTAATGATTGTAAGCTTGGAATTCTGATAATGCTAAATAATAATAAATCATAGATATCAACAAAATAACCTAATGCTGCAACGATTACAGTAATAGATATTAGTTTATTGGAAGATGTTTTAATCATTATAAATTTATTATTGTCGCTTCTTTCCAAAAATCATTTTTAAAATTACAGGAGCTGTTGTAAAAAATACGATGCCTATTACAATAACTTCTAAATGTTTTTTCAAATCAAAATCAAAATGTTCTAAAATTAATTTTTGCAAATAATGTCCTCCAAATAACATGGAAAATACCCAACATATTGAACCAAGGACATTAAAAAAAGTAAATTTATTTTTATCCATTTGAACTATACCTGCAACTATCGGAGCAAATGTTCTAACAATTGGAAGAAATCTAGCCATAACAATGGCACTTCCACCATGCAATTCATAAAAATCTTTTGCCTGAAATAAATATTTCTTTTTGTAAAAAAATGTATCTTTTCTTTCAAATAAAAATGGACCACTTTTCTTCCCAAACCAATATCCAACTGTATTTCCTATAATTCCGGATATTGAAATAAGAACGCCTAAAATGAGTAGTTCTACGACGGAATTATTTATTTTTAGTCCTAATGCAGCAGGAAGTAAATCACTGCTATAAATACCTGCTACAAATAATAAAGAATCGCCTGGTAAAAAAAATCCAGCAAATAAACCTGTTTCAGCAAAAATCACAAATAAAATAAACCACAATCCGCCATTTTCAATATACCATTGAGGATGTAATAAATTCATGAAATCAAAACTTAAAAATGTAAAATGTGTCATTATTTGTTATTTATATTTTGGAGAAACTAATTATTTTTAAAAGGAAATTAATTTGATTCTAGAGCACCTTCCCATTTACTCACAGCAGCAGTTGCTAAAGCATTACCTAATACATTAGTCATACTTCTGCCCATATCACAAAACGTATCAATTGCCAGAATCAATCCTATACCTTCTGGAGGAATTCCAAACATACTTCCTGTTGCTAAAACTACAACTAATGAAGCCCTAGGCACTCCGGCGATCCCTTTACTGGTAAGCATAAAAACAAGCAGCATTGCAATTTGAGTACCAATATCACCTGTTATTGAAGTTATATTATAAGCCTGAGCAATAAACATACTTGCAAAAGTCATGTACATCATACTGCCATCTAAATTAAAAGAGTATCCTAAAGGCAATGTAAAAGAAACAATTTTATTATTACAACCAAAGCGTTCCATTTCTTCAACCAATTTAGGAAAAACTGCTTCACTACTTGCAGTATTAAAAGCAATGGCCATTGGACTATACAACCTTTTCAACAATACTTTTAATCTGTTTTTTAGAATCAAATAACCAACCAAAAGTAAAACGATCCATAGAACAGCTAAACCTAAATAAAATGAACCTATATAATATGCGTATGTTTTTAATATTCCAATACCTTTTAAAGCAATAACGCCGGCCATAGCACCAAAAACTCCTATTGGTGCAAAATTCATTACATAAGAAACCATTTTAAGAATTACATGTGTTAATGAATCTAATGCATTGATAATTGATTCGCCTTTTTTGCCAATTGCTGTTAGAGCCACACCAAAGAAAATAGAGAACACTACTAATTGTAAAATTTCGTTCGAAGCCATTGCTTCGATGACACTTTTAGGAAAAACATGTTCAATAAATCTATCTAATGAAAACTCTTTTGTTTTACCCATTAAATCTTTCGCCCCTTCAATATCTGCATTTGTAATATTAACACCTACTCCTGGTTTTGTAATTGTCACTAAAATTAAACCAAGTGTTAAGCTTATCAGTGATGCAGATATAAACCATAGCATCGCTTTTCCCCCTACTCGTCCCACCGATTTTAAATCCCCTAATTTGGTTATGCCAACAACTAGCGTAGAAAATACCAAAGGAGCAATTATCATTTGAACCATTCTTAAAAAAATAGTTGCTAATAATTTTATTTTAGGAGAAAAAGATTTTATGAATTCTGTAGAAGCATTTGTGTTAATTAAATATCCAACAAAAATACCTATAACCATAGCTATTATAATATAGGTAGTAAGTCTGTTAGAATTTGAGTGTTGATTTGATGCAGTTTGCATTTTAAAAAATTGAATTTGCAATATAATATTTAATAATGAATGACGAATTTAAGTTTTAAATTTTTATAAGTTATGCTCATACGTTAATAATTGTTTTTGTTGAGTAAACAAATAATTCATTATTTTCAATATTATTTAAATTTCAAACAATTATTCTATATGGGATTATTTACAAAAAAACCTATGCAAGCTCTTTTAAATGAAGCATCAGATACTGAAAAAGGAATGAAGAGAACTTTAAGTGCGGGCTCGTTGGTTGCTCTTGGTATTGGAGCGATTATTGGAGCCGGATTATTTGTAAGAACAGCAGCTGCTGCTGCACAAAATGCCGGGCCTTCAGTTACTATAGGTTTTATCGTTGCAGCTATTGGATGTGCATTAGCAGGATTATGTTATGCTGAGTTATCATCGTCAATACCCATCTCAGGAAGTGCATACACTTACACATACGCTACCATGGGAGAATTATTAGCATGGGTTATTGGTTGGGACTTGATTTTGGAATATGCAGTAGGTGCCGCAACTGTTGGAATTGCTTGGAGTGAATATTTGAATAATTTACTGGTTCAAGTTATGCACCTTAAACCTATTGCTTATGAATGGTGTCATTCGCCTTTTGAACATTCCATTCCGGATGCAATGAAAGTTGTACATACAGGAATAATCAATCTTCCTGCACTTGGTATTGTAACTTTATTAAGTTTGTTATTAATCAAAGGAACACAAGAATCTGCTTTTGTAAATGGTTTAATTGTGATTACAAAAGTTTCTATTGTTATACTAATTATTGTTTTGGGTTGGGGTTTTGTAAAAACCACTAATCATACTCCGTATATTCCGGAACCTTCTATCTATACTGATCATCAGGGTATTCAACATAATTTTGGTGGCATCATGGGGATTCTTGGTGCTGCTGGTGTGGTGTTTTTTGCGTTTATTGGTTTTGATGCGGTGAGTACGGCTGCACAGGAAACTAAAAACCCTAAGACAGCAATGCCTATTGGCATTTTAGGATCGCTTGCTGTTTGCACTGTATTGTATATTTTATTTGCACATGTACTTACAGGTATTGCACCAGTTAATTTCTTTAGAACAGACGGCAGAGAGGCTTCAGTAGTTGCGGCTATAAATACTTTTATGCCTGGTTATGAATGGTTAGGAAAATTGGTAACAGTTGCAATTTTAGCTGGATTTTCTTCTGTGATTTTAGTTATGTTATTAGGTCAAAGTAGAGTATTCTATTCAATGAGTAAAGATGGTTTATTACCTTCTTCTTTTAGTGAACTTCATCCTAAATTTAAAACACCATACAAAGCCAATTTAATTATTTTGGTTCTTGTTGGTGCTTTTGCAGCTTTTGTTCCAGGAGATATTGTTGGAGACATGACAAGTATTGGAACATTATTTGCTTTTATTTTAGTTTGTGCTGCTGTAATTATTTTAAGAAAAACAAATCCTGAATTACATAGAGAATTTAAAACTCCTTTAGTGCCATTAGTTCCCATTTTAGGAATCATTGTTTGTGCCGCTATGATATTTGGATTAGGTTGGACAAACTGGTTGCGATTATTTGGCTGGTTGGCAATTGGGTTTATTATATATTTTGGGTATAGTAAAAAAAGAAGCAAGCTAAAAGATTAATGCTATTTTAAAATACTTTTCGATAAATGGGGGTTTAAATTAAACCCCCATTTTATTTTGCTTCAATTTCATCAATAAATAGTATTGAATCTCCACCTTTTCCTTCATGCCAATCTGGTAATAATCCAAATTGCTTTGCAATTACTTTTATGTATCTAATTTTTTGTGTAGAAAATTCAGATGTAATTTTTTTAATTTGAATTGTATAATCTTTCGCGTCTACAAAATTACTATCCTCATATACTTTATTAAATTGTATTCCATCAGATGATACTTCAATTGTAACAGATTGGGGTAAAATTATCCACGAACGAGTATCTTGTAAAAAGTTCATGCTAATAGATGAAATAAATTTCTGTGCTTTCATGTCCACAACAATATCAAGATTGTTATTTTGATAACCTTGCCAATTTCCCATCCTCCAATTGGTTGTACCATAAATTTCATCTACTAAAGCTAGCTCTCCTCCTCCATCATAAGATTTCATGTATTTAGAATTGTTTTTCACATCCCATAAATGTGTTGATTTTTTGAAATTTGCTATAGTAACAAAACTTTTATTTCCCTTTGTATCAATTGCTATTGCATTTACTGCTACCGAAGAGTCTATTACAAAAGAACCACTATATAGTGTACTAAATTTATTTGGCAAAGAACCATCAACAGTATAATAATAACTTACGTTTTTCTGATTGCTGCTTATTGATATTTGTTGCGAATCAATAAACGACATTCCATTAGAATGAATAATAGGATTCAAAATAAAATTCGAAGCAAATAATTTAGATATTGAAGATTCTTTTACTTCCTGATTTAAAGAATTACTCGGGGAGTCATTCATTTCGAAATCAATTGAATCGATTTTAGAAAATGTATTATAATCTATACTTGGATTATTCCATACACTAGTTTCATTTTTGTTTTTATATTTTACATGAATAGAATTGATGTAAAAATTCTTTTGATTTCTATTTTTTGTTGTTAATACAATAGAGTTATTATTATCCAAATTGATTCTTGCATAATCGAATTGAGGACTACCAATCATAAACTTATTACTGCATGGATTAACAGGATAAAATCCTAATGCACTAAATATATACCAAGCGCTCATTTGTCCACAGTCTTCATTGCCAATTAATCCATCAGGTTCATTAGAATAAAATTCATTCATGATTTTATTTACCATGTATTGTGTTTTGGATGGATTATTGGTATAATCATATAAATAGGCTATGTGATGACTAGGCTCATTCCCATGTGCATATTGACCAATTAAACCAGTAATATCACTTTGTTCCCTCCCGGTAGTTTTAGAATTTTCACTAAATAATAGATCGAGTTTATTTTCTAATTTATTTTTGTCACCAATCATATCAATATATCCCAAAACATCTTGAGGAAAATAGAAAGAGTATTGCCAACTATTTCCTTCAGTAAAATAATTATTCACCTCCTTTGGATCAAATGGATTTATCCAATCACCATTTTTTTTAGGTCTCATAAATCCTGTTTCAGAATCATAGATATTTTTGTAATAACATGATTTATTAAAATAGTATTTAGCTGTATCGTATTGTCCAGTTAAACTTGCAAATAATCCAATACAATAATCATCATAGGCATATTCTAAAGTTTTACTGATACTTTCATGATCATCTTCAACATTAATTACTCCTTTTGTATTAAAAGCTGGTAATCCTAAATGATTCCAGTTAGCGGATTTCAGCATCGCTTCTAAAGCTAAATTAGTATCGAAATTTGTTATCCCTTTTTGAAAAGCATCTACTATCACTGGCACACTATGATAACCTATCATACAATCTGTTTCACAGGAAGATAACTCCCAAACAGGCAACCTTCCTCCTTGTTGATATTGAGCTAAAAATGTTTTTATATAATCAAGTGTTCTCTTTTTATCAATAATGCTATATAAAGGATGAGCTGCGCGATAAGTATCCCATAATGAAAAAACAGAGTAATAAACAAAATCATTTGCTTTTTGAATTTGTTGATCTCTCCCTCTATAGTTACTATCAACATCCATATTAATATTAGGAACAATTGCAGTATGATATAAGGCTGTATAAAAAACAGTAAGCTTTTTTTTGTCTTTTGATTTTACTTCAATTCGAGAAAGCTCTTGATTCCATTTTAATTTTGATTTTTTTAAAATTTGATCAAAAGTTAGGTTGTCTGCTTCCACTTCTAAATTCTTTTTTGCCCCCTCCACGCTTACTGATGAAATAGCTACTTTAACAAGCAGATCATTCTTTTTTATTTGATCAAATTTGAAGCATGCTTTTATGTTTTTAGAGTCATTGATTTCATTTTTATTAATCACAATTTCATTATCAGTTAACTCGGATATAAAAATTGGTGAAGAAAACTTGATAACAAAAAACACATATTGATCATTCGCCCAGGCCTTACTTCTTCTCAATCCACTCACGGTATAATCATCTTCTATTTTTATAGATGATGATAACACTTCATCTCTATGCTTTAAATCTAATATTACAAACTTGTCTTTGGAGTTGTTAAAATGGTATTTATGTATGCCTACTCTTTCGGTGGAAGTTAATTTAACATCAATATTGTTGTCCGATAATTTGACACTATAAAATCCAGGAGATGCTTTTTCATTTTTGTGTGAAAATGATGATCCATAATCTTTATTATTAAAAGAAGGTTTGCCATTTCCTGGCATTAATAAGATGTCTCCATAATCACTGCAACCAGTTCCGCTTAAATGGGTGTGGGTAAAACCATAAATAAAACTGTCAGAGTAATGGTATCCACTACATCCGTCCCAGCCGTCTAATCTGGTATCCGGACTTAATTGAACCATTCCATGAGGCAATGTTGCTCCTGGATAAGTATGGCCATGCCCGCCAGTACCAATAAATGGATTTACGTATTGATTATAATTATTTTGAGAAAAAGAAAAATTAAAAATC
>CANGGD010000074.1 GCA_947453295.1 Chitinophagaceae bacterium
AATTTCAAGTTGAGAAAGCTTGGTTGTTGTTTTATCTATATTTTCAAACACTCTGTTTACTTTGTTATTGTTGGAGGATAGATTCTCTGTGATAGAATTAATATTATTCAATGTTTTTGCGACAGCCCCAGTTTGATTGGTTAGCATTGCTTGGAGTGCACTACTTGAAACTAATAAGGAAGTAGTAAGCTTATTCAGGTTTTCAATTGTTGTTGCAATATCGTTTTGCGCATTTTTATTTAAAAATCTGTTTGCATTTGAAAGTACTGAATCTAAGTTACTAACCGTAGAAACAACATTATCAATTACTGGGTTTACTTTCTCCATTACTTGTGAAATAATTTCTTTGCTTGGTAGAGTAGCAATAGTGTCTTCGTTTTTTAAAAATTCTTTAGCATCGCCTAATGTAATATTCACTTTTGTTGTAGCTAACGGATTCTCAACAATACAAGCAATGGAATTATTAGGGATATTTATTTTTTGATTTAATAAAATGGCAACATTAAATGATTTCAGATCGGGGGTATTCTCGATTGAATTAATAATGCCAACTTGTAATCCATTTATAAAAACAGGGTTGGAAGGAGTTAGTCCTGATACATCATTGTATTTTGCATGAATAGTCATTTTATTTGCAAATACATTTTTGCCCTTTAAAAAGTTGAAGCCAAAAATTAAAAGGATTACAGCTAAAAAAGCAAGGAGTCCAATTTTAGTTTCATTTGTTATTTTCACTGAATTTTATTTTATGCCGTACAATTATTGAGCAGCTGTTGATTGATTGTTATTGTTTTCTAATTGTGTTTTGTATTTTAAAACAGCATTGGTTATAACCTTTGCTAATTCTGTTTGACCCGCTTCGCTGTTTAAATAATTTTCATCTGCTTGATTGTTGATGAAACCTGTTTCAATTAGTATAGAAGGCATTTTAGTAGCTTGTAAAACCCAAATTCCTTTTTGACGTTGATTGACACCTAAAGCCGGGCGACCTGTTTTTTCAATTTCATCATTGACTAATCTAGCTAGCCAATCACTTTTTTCTTGATATCTTTTAGCATACACTTGAGCAATAGCTCTTCCTTCTGGAGAATTAAAGTCGAAATTATTAAGCGTGCTGTCTGTTCCAGATTCAATTTCAAATTCTGATTCATTTTGTCCAGACTCTGACATGATTGCTTTCAACTTATCACTAGTTTTATGCGCAGCAAAAATCCAAACACTTGTTCCATTTCTTGCGATTGGAAGTTTATAATATTCATAAAGTGGCTCCACAGTTGTATAAGGGGTGCTAATCTTCTTTTTTCTTCGGCCTTTACCCTTATAGGTTATCTTGTATCTAGTAACTGTATGAGATCCAACTTGTCTTCTGCCAGTTTGTAATGGACCAGAATCGGCATGAATACAAATAAACAAGTCTCCTTTGTTTTCATTCGCAATATTTGCTTTTTCTCTTGGATCTTGGTAAATATCTGATGTTCGTGTTGGTATAATATTCAAGTCAGGCATTTGTTTTTTCAATTCATCAACAAGTTTCAAAGAAATGCCTAAAGTGACGTCTTTTTCATTTGATCTTAGAGAATGTTCATACTGTCCAACTGCACCATAATCAGTACCGCCATGTCCTGCATCTACAACGATGGTTTTTAATTTCTTTACAGTTTGTGCAAAAAGGGTTGGATTGAAGGAATTTAAAGCAGTAAAAAAAAGCAGGGTTTTTGATATATATTTAATCATAGAAATCAGGTTTTTTATAGGGAATGCATCAAACAATTCATTCAACTGCTGATACATAATGTTAATATAGTTATTTTTGTTGAACCGGTTATGAATCAACTATACAAAGGTAAGGCAAAATACATATTTTATTGGCTAAGATACACCTTCTTTGCTTTCGTTTTTTTGTTGAATACTACTGAAGCTGTCGCCAACATTTATTTTTCAAGAAATTTAACAATTGATACAATCCCTAAGCTTTCAAATTTGAAAAGAGGATTCAAAGAAAACCTTGCTAATTCAGGTAAAGACACAATTAAAATTAATTCTATAAAGAGTACTTCTGATACAATCGGCCTTAAACAATCGATAGACACATTGAGTAGCCCCATTTATTATGAAGCCACCGACTCTATGGTGTTGGATGTTTCTAATAATAAGATTTTTCTTTATGGCAAAAAATCGGAGGTTAAATACCAAGACAATCAACTAGCTGCACCTGCAATTGTTTTTGATCAGCAAACGAACTTAATTTCAGCTCATCTATTAAAGGATTCAAATGGAAGTGTAGTGGCTTATCCGATTTTTAATCAGGCTGATTTTAAAACTGTAAGTGATACAATACAGTTTAATATGAAGTCAAAGAAAGGGCTCACGAAGGGAACATACACACAGCAAGGGGATATGTTTGTATATGGTGAAAAAATAAAAAAAATTGATAACAATGTTTTCTTCGCTCAAAATGGACGTTTTACAACTTGTAATTTAGATACGCCGCATTTTGCATTTGTAAGTAATAAAATAAAATTCATTAATCAAAAAGTTGCATTTACTGGTCCTGTGCATCCGGAAGTAGAGGGGATCCCTTTACCGACTATTTTGCCATTTGGAATATATCCAATGAAGGTAGGTTTTCATTCAGGTTTTATATCTCCAAATTTTACAGCTAATCAACAATATGGATTGGCGATGGAAGGGTTAGGATATTATAAAATGATAAATCCAAGTTGGGATGTAGTAGTAAGAGGAACATTATATTCTTATGGTGGTTGGGTTTCGACTATTAGTCCACGATATTATAAGCGTTATCGCTATCAAGGAAATTTTGCTTTAGACATGCAGAGTTTTAGAAACGGATTTAAAGGAGATCCTGATTTTTCAACTTCTAAAACATTTAATATTAGATGGTCGCATTCTGCTGATTCAAAAGCAAGACCAGGCGTCAATTTTAGTGCCAATGTAAATGCGGGCAGCAGTAAATTTAATGCACAGGTACCAAATAGTCCGGTAAGGAATTTTACCAATCAATTGAACTCATCTATAACTTATTCTAAAATTTGGAAGGATAAGCCCTTTAATATTTCTGTAAGTGCCAATCATAATCAAAATACAACATTACAATTAATCAACCTTAATTTGCCAGACATTGGGTTTAATGTAAACACCTTGTATCCCTTTAGAAAACAAGAAGTAATTGGTCAAATGAAATGGTATGAAAATTTAGGTATCGCTTTAAATACTAACGTAAAAAGCCTTACCTCTTTTTACGACTCTGCAAAAAATATTAGAGAACAAATATTGAAAAATTTTCAATGGGGTGCTGCTCATAGTGTTCCCATTAGTCTATCCCTTCCATCGTTGGGCCCACTTCAAGTATCTCCTTCGATAAGCTATCAGGAAAAATGGTATCAAGAAAGATTTATTCGTAAATGGAATTCGGCTAATAAAAAACTAGATACAGTAGTCAATAATGGGTTTTATAGTGCTCGTGATATGTCATATGGAATTGGTATGAGCACAAGGATTTTTGGTTTGGTTTCATTTAAAAAAGGCAGTGCTATTCAGGCAATCCGTCATGAAATAAGACCTAATATCTCAATAAATTACAAGCCGAATTTCAATGCTAATAGCTATTATGAAACACAAATTGATACGTTTGGCAGGTCTGCAAAGTATAGTTATTATGAAAGAAGTATTTACGGATCTTTTTCAGATGTGAAATTTGGAGGGATGAATTTTGGATTAGATAATGTTATTCAAATGAAATTAAAAAATAAACAGGATACCACAAAGGGGGCGTTTAAAAAAGTTTCATTGATAGATGGGTTAAGTGTTAACGGGAGTTATAATTTTTTAGTAGATTCATTTAAGATGAGTAATTTGTCACTAACAGCTAGGAGTAACTTATTTGATAAAATAAACATTACGGCTAATGCTCAATTTGATCCATATTTATATAATGAAAATGGAAGAAGAATTAATAAATTAGTTTGGTCTAAAACTCCCGTTTCATTGGGAAGGATAACAAGTGGTGGGATTTCGTTACAGAGTAGATTTTCTGGAGGAGAAAAAAACAAAAAAAACAAGACGGCTAATGTAAATAAAAATCATTCCGGTATGCCATTTGAAGAATTTCAGGCAGAATCGGCTTTCATCAATAACAATCCGAATGATTATGTAGATTTTTCTGTTCCTTGGGATTGCGATTTTTCTTATTCGCTTAGATTTTCAAGATTTTTTTCAAGTGGACAATTTCATACACAAACAAATCAAGACATCAATTTTAACGGCAACATCAATATTACACCCAAGTGGAAGATTGGACTATCAGGTTCGTATAACCTAAGTTTACATGACTTGGGGGTTGTTACTGTTAATTTATCAAGAGAGCTTCATTGTTGGCAAATGTCAATTGTAATGTCACCAGTAGGAAAGTATAGATATTTCACTCTTAATATTAGTCCTAAATCTGGATTATTGAGAGACATTAAAGTGAATCGTACAAGGTATTTTTATGACCTTTAAATTTTACTATTTCAGTAATTCAACCGCTTAGAATATTCATCAAAGATTATATCGTACACTTTTTTGTTCAGCTCTTTAGTACTCATTTCATTGCAAGAAACTGGGGGTAAAAATACAAGTTCAAGTGGAGTAGGGAATAGGTAAAACTTTTTACGAATTGGCATTGCAGTAGAAGTGCCAATAATCAAACAAGGAATAATATCTTTTTTTGTTTCAACCGCTAATTTAAAAGCGCCATCAAAAAAGGGTTTAATTAATAAATTACTTCTGTTTCTTGTGCCTTCGGGATATATGCACATATGCATCCCCTTGGCTAATACTTTTTTCATTTCTTCAAAACTTTGTCTTCTGCTTTTTTCATTGGTTCTATCCACTAACACAGATCCCTTTTTATAAAACAATCCGAATAATGGGATTTTTGAAAAAGAAGTTTTTGCAATAGTTTTATTTAAGCCAGGTACAAAAGGGGCAGATAGCGGAACATCTAATAAAGAGTTGTGATTAAATACAACTACATAGTTTTTGTTTGGGGAGAAATATTGACGACCTTTTATTCGAAGCGGGCATCCAATTAGTGTTAGCCATATCCTCATCCAAATTCTTGAAACGGATATAAATAACTGCTGACTCTTTTGCTCATTTTTTATTAAATAAGAAAATAATGCGGGTGCTATAAAAATTAAAAAAGTGGAAACAAATGTGACAAGTCCCCAAAGCGCCCAGCATCTGGCAAAGATTTCTTTAAATATTTTCAAAACCTGTTCTAGTTTTAATTAAAATGAATTACTAAGTGGTTTTAATTTCTACTTCACCTTTAAAAACAAATTTGGCTGGCCCAATCAACCAGATGTCATTGAATTCAGCATCACCACATTTATTAAATTCCACACTAAGTCTACCTCCTAAAGTATTGACTTCAACTCTATTAAATCCACGTTCATTATGAGCTGAAATTAGAGCAGCAGCAGTAACTCCAGTTCCACAACTCAAAGTTTCAGCTTCAACACCTCGCTCATAAGTCCGCACAAAAATACTATCATCATCCATGATTTCAACAAAATTCACGTTAATGCCTTTCTCTTTAAATTCTTTACTGTTTCTGATAGCCCTTCCTAATTCAGTAACATCAATATCGTCAAGTGTATTTACTTGTTTTACATAATGCGGCGAGCCTGTATCTAAAATACTGTCTCTGTCTTGATAATAAATTTGAGATACATTTTTCATTTTCAAACGAATGTTATCATCTCCGTTTATCTCTGCTTCATGCATTCCATCTACTGCCCAAAATTGGTAGTTGAGCTTGTGAAATCCAAGGTTATAATAGTATTGAATTATGCATCTTCCTCCATTTCCACACATAGTACTTTCGCTTCCGTCAGCATTAAAATATTTCATTTCAAAATCTACACCCTCTTTTTTATTAAGCAGCATCAATCCATCAGCCCCCACACCAAATCTTCTATTACAAAGCCATTCAATGTCTTTTTGGATTAAATTATCAAAATAATTTGTTCTATTATCTAAAATAATGAAATCATTCCCACAACCTTGATATTTAGAAAATTCAATTATCATAATGTTGAGTAATTTATTGTTTCCAACGCATGTTTAATAAGATTCTCAACAGCTGCTTGTCCATCTTTACTGAACTCTTTTGTGATTCTATTGGCTACAATCACATTGAGAGAAAGACAATGATGTCCCAATACTTTTCCCATTCCATAAATTGCAGATGTTTCCATTTCAAAGTTCGAAATACGATGATTTCCAAAATTAAAGCTTGTGAGCAAATCAATTAAATGAGGAAAAGCCAAGCCCATTCGTAATACTCTTCCTTGAGGACCGTAAAATCCGGGACAAGTAACGGTTATGCCTGAGTTAAATCCTTTTGTAAATTCTTTCAATATTTTCATACTTGCTCCATTAATGTAGGGACTAACATTGCTTTGATGCATCTGAGTATGTGTGTTGAAGGCCTGAATGATTTGCGATTCCTCCGTATTATTTTCAAACCTATAAAAATGCATTAAGTTATCTAAACCTAATCCATGTGTACCCACAACAAAACTATCTACTGGAATTTCTTTTTGAAGAGATCCGCTAGTTCCTATTCTGATAATGTTTAGCGGAGTGATTTTTTCTTTAATTGTTCTTGTTTCAAGATCAATATTAGCAAGGGCATCTAATTCATTGATGACGATGTCTATATTGTCAGGCCCAATACCCGTACTAGTCACTGTGATTCTTTTGCTTCCTAAATATCCGGTATGAGTTATAAATTCTCTGTGTTGAGTTTTATATTCTATTTTGTCGAAATGCTTACTGATTTCTTTAACCCTGTCAGGATCACCTACAATTAATATGTTGTTTGAGATTTCCTCTGGTCTGCAATTCAAATGATAGATAGCACCACGACTGTTTACTATCAACTCTGAAGCTTGGATTTTTGCCATTTTTTATTTTTTTAATGAATGTTTTTTAAGAATTCATGTTTGATTATCAATAAAAATACCTTATTTTGCGACACTAAATTAAAGAAACATTAATTGTTTTTTTTAATGGTCCTGTGGCCGAGTGGCTAGGCAGAGCTCTGCAAAAGCTTCCACAGCGGTTCGAATCCGCTCGGGACCTCAAGAAATTGCCTGTTGGTTTTCCTTCAGGCAATTTTTTTACGGTGCATTACATTCTATTCAGCAATTCAATTCTCGTAAAGTAGCGAGGCGAAAATTTTAATACAATTTAAAATGAGGTATACTAAAATAATAGGGTTATTAATTTATCTTTTATTAATTGCGGTTTGTTTTCTGCCCTGGACTTACCACGCCGATTTACATAAAAATTTCACAGGTTTTTTTTCGGAAAATAATATTTATGGTAAACCTGGAAAGTTTTTTACCATTTTTTCAATTGTCTGTATTTTATGTATTGGGATTGATAAGGTATGGGTTAAGTTTACGCACTTGTTTTTTGCTGGAGTAATTGTAGCCTATGCATTAAAAACTTACCATCTTTATACATCTTCATACAATGCTTACTCTCCTGAAAAACTACCCGGTATTTATTTTTTAATGATATTGTCTATTCTATCTCTTATCATTGCAGTTTTTCCGGATTTGAAAATCAAACAAAACAAGAAAGGGGAATAAGCCTCTAGGGTCGCATTATAGGCTTAACTTCAACAACAGCATCTATATTTAATTTACCAAAGAGATGTGGGAATTCTTCATTAACAGAAGGGGAGAGTTCAAATATCAATTGGGATGTTAATAGCGATTCTTCAATATGCAATAAAACTAAATCAGGAATTCCTTGATAATAACGGTTAAGCACACCTTCTACTTGTTCTTCTTTGCTCATGTGAATAAAGCCTTCCAAAGCAAGTGACTCAGCAGCATACCATCCTTGATTAAGAGCAGCTTTCCAATTAGAAGCAGTTGTTACATGATAAATCATTCTTCAATTTTATTAGCTAATGAAATTAATTCTTCCATTTTATAGCGATTATTATCGTTGTCAAAACAAAGACTTAATTCTTCTAAAAGAAATTTGATTGTTTTCTGATTACTTAATGGTCTATAAAACGAAGGTGATATTGTAATAGACATTTTTTTTAAATAGTTTTCAATGTCTTTATGCGTGTACATTTGACCGGTATTAGGATCAATATAAAAAAGTATTTTTTGAGAGGGGTGCCCGGTAGGTTGTAAAATATCGAATTGGTCATCAAAATAAGCAAGTAAAAATTGATTAGGAATAGATACTGCTTTAACAGAGATATCGAGTAGGTTGCATAGAATCAAATAAATGATTCCGTTACCAATCATGTTGCCTGTTTTAGTTTCTAAAGTTTTATTTATTAAAAAATGGTCAGGATGATCATAGCTGTATTCAACACCTGTTTGGCGATAATAATTATAGATAATGCTATTAAGTACACCGATTTTTTCAAGAGGGGTTAAATAGTTGTTCAATTCAAGCCAAATATTTCGCCTTAATTTTTCAATATCTTGAAATATGGCGTTTGTATTTAAATCCGGGTAATGATATTTTGAAACAATGATGGATCCGCTTATTAAGTCGCCTCCGATAGCAAGCCACTCCTCGAAAGAAGCAGTAAGGTCTTTAAAATGCAAACCATGAATAAGAAGTTCAATTCTTTCCTGAACTGCAGGGTTAGTATTGTTTTCCCAATAACTTTCAAGGTTAGGAATTATGCCTTTCCCAAATGAAATAATTTTATCACTAACGGAGTGGTATACGACTTCGTCCGGATCATCTAGTAGTTGTAACAGTGCTTTTATTTCTTTGTTCTCTTGCAATTATACAATTTTATAATTGCTACAATTTCGCACACAAAAAACAGAGTAAGCTAAAATGATTTCCACATAAGTGGTTAACTTTTTTTTGTTGCTTTTTTGGTTGCCGCTTTTTTAGGGGCAGCTTTTTTCTTAGCAGCTGTTTTTTTGTCGAATGCTTTAGGATCTTGTTCAACAATCATTTTCTTAATTGCTTCTAAATCCAAGACAGCTAATTCTTCTGCAGTATATTTTCCATTGGCACCTTTGCCAATTATTTTATACATTTTTTTTCCAAACTTAATGAATGGGCCCCATCTTCCATTTTCTATTGAAATCTTTTCATTTGCCCATTGTTGGATATATCTGTTTGCTTCTTTCTCAATTTTCTTTTCAATTAACTCGTTGCAATCCTGTTGAGATAAGCTGTCGAAATTATAGGCTCTGGGAATATTGATAAATAATTCATTCCATTTTATAAAAGGTCCAAACCTTCCT
>CANGGD010000075.1 GCA_947453295.1 Chitinophagaceae bacterium
CAATTTTTCTTGATTTCAATAACGGAGTTATATTTTTTGCAAAAGTAATTTTTGAAAACTGCTTTTCTACAGAAGAAGGAAGTCCTTGAATCAATATATTTTTTTCATTATTATATTGAAGTTTTTCAAAACCAGTTAGAATTGCCATTATGAACTTTTTTTAGTAAAATAATATTCATTGATTGAATGTTCAAGCTCTGATAATAGTAAGAATGAGCATCCAATTCAGCATTTAATGGGTTTGCAAAGGTACCGCAATTATTTATGAAATGCAATAAAATTCATGGAAAAATATGATCCTAGTTATATTTATTGAGCTTTTCGCTTGTCTCTATGTTTTAAAATTGGCATTCTTGACTCATGTCCTTTAATTAAGCGTGATATGTTTTTTTGATGGGTCAATACGACCATCAATGCAACTAATAATGCAAAAACACGATATAAGATTTCATGCTCGTTCCAAATCCAAAGTACTGAAACAGGCAACATGATGGCTGCTAAGATGGAACTTAAGGAAACATATCTTGTTAGATATAAAACAATAGCAAAAACCCCTAAGCAACAAATAGCTACTACTGGTTGAATGGCTATTAACATGCCTAAAATAGTGGCTACTCCTTTGCCGCCTTTGAAACTTGCAAATATTGGAAAAATATGCCCTATCACAGCCGATAAGCCTAAACCAATCATAAAATTGGTTCTTAAAAGTTCATTAGATAAATATTCTGGAAGGAAATAAAATAATCCAACTGCTAGCATTCCTTTTATGATATCTAATATCATAATAATAATTCCAAATTTTGGACCTAAAATTCTAAAAGCATTGGTAGCGCCCATGTTGCCACTTCCATAATCTCTAATATCTATTCCAAAATATTTGCGACTAATAATTAATGCAGTTGGGATAGATCCAATTAAATAAGCAATAATAATGAGTAGTAATTCCTTCATCAAGAGAAAATTAATGGGTCAAAAATAAGGATTTTATCCATATCCTTAACATTAAATTAATATTGGGAGGAATTTTAACGAATGGTATTTAAAACAAGCCAATTATTCTTGCTACTAATTTTTTTAATATGAAAGCCTTTTTCGGTTAATGCAAAAGAAATTTTTTCCTGATCTTCAACTAAAATACCACTAAACAATATTTGTGAACCAATTTTAGAAGAATTCAATATTTGATCTAAATTATCAATGATTATGTTGAGATTAATGTTAGCTAAAATTATATCTGCTTTATTTTCTGTATTACATTCATTGGATTGGGTCAAAATGATTTTATGACAATCATTAGCCAATATGTTTTCTTTTGCGTTATTTATACTCCAATCGTCATTATCAATAGCATACACAATCTTCGCTCCCATTTTTTCAGCCAAAATTGCTAAAACGCCTGTGCCTGTTCCAAAATCAATTACAGATTTATTTGTAAAATCTATCAAACTCATTTCTTGAATCATTTGATAGGTAGTTGCATGGTGGCCTGTTCCAAAGCTCATTTTTGGCGTAACATTCAACTCATAATCAGCATTACTTGAATACTGATGAAAGGCGGCCCTTACAATTGTAAAAACTGATTCACTATTAAAATGTAACACTTCTATTGGGGCGAAACCGCTCTCCCATTCAGCATTCCAGTTTTGTTCTTCGATTATTTTTTCAGCATACTTACATTGATATTTATCTGTGAAAGCATTCAGTAACGATACGGTGTAATTAGACTGATCAATAAAAGCTTTCAAATCATTTTCTCCTTCCTCAAAACCGTAAAAGTTTAGTGCTGATAATTCAGCGATGTAAATTTCCTGCATTTCAGCATTTGGTTCAAGGAAGGTAATTTCTATATGTGGCATAATAAATAAAAAAGCCACAACAAAGCTTTTGTTGTGGCTACATTTTGAATTATATGATTAATTATTTTCTCCAGATTGTGGCTTAGCAGGTGCTTCTGGTTTTGGCATCAATGCTTTTCTACTTAATTTAAACTTGCCCGTTTTTTGATCTACATCCAACAATTTCACTTTTACTTTTTCTCCTTCTTTGAACAAGCCTTCCATTGAATCTAAACGCTTCCAACTTATTTCGCTAATATGAAGCAACCCTTCTTTTTTAGGCAAAAACTCAACAAATGCACCAAACTCTTTGATACTTTTGATGGTACCTTCATACGTTTGACCAATTTCTGGCACAGCAACAATTCCACTTACCCAAGCCAACGCTTTATCTAATGCTGTTTTTTCTTTAGAGAAGATACTAACCTCTCCATGATTATCTACTTCTTCAATATTGATGGTTGCACCAGTTTCTCTTTGAATTTCTTGAATTACTTTACCGCCTGGTCCAATTACCGCACCAATATATTCTTTATCAATTATCAATTTTACCATTCTTGGAGCATGTGGCTTCACTTCTTCTCTTGGAGCTTTAGTGCATTCGTGCATTGCTTCCAAAATATGCATACGTCCTTTTTTCGCTTGAGCCAATGCTTCACGCATTACATCCATGCTCAAACCATCTACTTTAATATCCATTTGAACGCCACAAATACCATCGCGTGTTCCTGTAACTTTAAAGTCCATATCTCCTAAATGATCTTCATCTCCTAAAATATCAGTTAGAATTGCGTATTGACTTCCTTTTGTAATTAATCCCATTGCCACACCACTCACATGTTTCTTTAATGGAACCCCTGCATCCATTAATGCTAATGAACCGGCACAAACAGTGGCCATTGACGATGAACCATTACTTTCCAGAATGTCACTCACCACTCTTACTGTATATGCGTAGTCTCCACCTGGCATCATTTTCTTTAGTGAGCGCATTGCCAAGTTACCATGTCCTACTTCTCTTCTACCTACACCTCTCATCATTTTTACCTCTCCTGTACTAAACGGAGGGAAATTATAATGAAGAATAAATTTGCTGTAATCCGAAGAATGAGCACTTTCTACTAATAATTCATCTAAAGGTGTTCCTAATGTAACCGTTGTAAGCGATTGAGTTTCACCTCTTGTGAATAAAGCCGATCCGTGAGGAGTTGGCAAAATATCGATCTCCATTTCCAATGGTCTGATGTCTTCTGTACCTCTTCCATCTAATCTTTTGCGATCGTTTAAAATCATATCACGAACTACATAATATTGCAATTCGCCAAAATAATGTCCAACTAGGCCTTTATCTTCTGCAGATAACTCTTCCCCTAAATGAGCAGTTAGATCCTCTAACAAAGCCTTATATGCATCGCTTCTCTCATGTTTTGCAGAGGCAGATGCTGAAATAGCATGCATTCTTTCTTTTGCAAAAGCACTAATCTTTTCATTCAACTCTTCATTCCTATATGGCTTCTTATACTCTCTTTTACCTTGAACGCCTACTAAAGTTCTTAATTCTTCCTGAGCTTTTACCTGAACTTTAATTGCCTCATGCGCCATTTCTAATGCCTTCACCAAATCTTCTTCCTGACACTCGTTACTTTCTCCTTCTACCATCATAATGTTTTTATCGGTAGCGGCAATTATAAATTCAAAATCAGAAACTTTCATTTCATCTCTTGTTGGATTGATAATCATCTGACCATTCACTCTTCCAATTCTTACTTCAGATATAATTTCCTGAACTGGAATATCAGAAACAGCTAACGCTGCAGATGCAGCCAAGCAAGCTAATGCATCTGGCATTACTTGATCATCTGAAGAAATCAATGATACTAAAACCTGAACATCGCATAAATAATCCTCTGGAAATAAAGGACGAAGCGCTCTATCAATTAATCTTGAAGTTAAAATTTCATAGTCATTCAATCTCGCTTCTCTTTTGAAAAAAGAACCCGGAACACGTCCTGCAGAAGCAAATTTTTCTTGATAATCTACTGATAATGGAAAAAAGTTTTGTCCTGCTTTTGGCTCTTTATTAGCCACAACAGTTGCTAGTATCATACAGTTTCCTTGTCTAACCACAACAGCCCCATCTGCTTGACGAGCCATTTTACCTGTTTCGATAGTAACTATTCTACCACCGCCTATATCGAATTTAACTGATTTTGATTGTAAAAAAGACATACAAAAATTGATTTATTCCGACAATAAATGTCGAAGGTTATGAGATACATATACAAAGAACAATTCCCAACAGAAAATACAGTTGGGAATGATCAAATGATATGCTTGTAAAAATAATTATTTACGGAGACCTAATTTCTCGATCAAAGCTCTGTATCCAGAAAGATCATGCTTGCTGAGATAAGTTAATAAACGCTTACGCTTACCAACCATCATCATCAACCCTCTTTGTGAAGAGAAATCTTTCTTGTTGCCTTTCAAATGATTTGAAATGTGGTTAATTCTTTCTGTTAGCATTGCAACTTGTCCTTCAATTGAACCTGTGTTAGTTGCCGCTCCGCCATATGTTTGAAATATAGCTAATTTTTTTTCTGTTGTTAAATGAGACATTGTTTACTTTTTTTTAAAACCCTGTGTTTTATTTCTTTTTTTATCGCGTGCGAAGGTAGGCAAACTATTTCGAAAAAAGCAACAAAACGCTAAAAATATTAAATTTCTCCATTTAAATACTGCAAATTTGCAGTAATAGTGAGAAGAGAATATTATTCTCGACCTTGATGTATCCTATTTTGTTGGATTAAAAAGAAAAATTTGAATGATTACAAAGTTTCAATTTGCGATAGTAGGATGCGGTAGAATTGCAATCAGACATGCTGAGCAAATTGCGGCGATGGGCCATCTTGTTGCTGTTTGTGATACAGATTCTGAAAAAGCCGCCTCATTGGCAAAAGCTTTTAATGCAAAAGCATATGCTTCTATTGAGCAAATGATTGCCGATGAACCCTCTATTCAGATTGTAAGCATCTGCACTCCAAACTTCCTTCATGCAGAGCAATCCATTTTTTGCTTACAAAAAGGGAAGCATGTTCTTTGTGAAAAACCTATGGCCATTTCATTATCTGATGCTAATAATATGATTGAAGCGGCTGCTTCAAGTGGATACAAACTTTTTGTAGTTAAATCTTCAAGATACACTCCTATTATTCAAACATTAAAAAATTGCATTGATAAAAATTTGTTTGGAAAAATCTATAGCTTTCAGTTGAATTGTGTTTGGAATCGATCAGCAAATTATTATGAGAGTGAATGGCGTGGAGATTTAATCAAAGATGGCGGCACATTGTACACTCAGTTTAGTCATTATATTGATGTTTTATTATGGCTTCTTAATGAAGAGGTTAATGAAGTTTCAGGTTTCAGATCGAATCTTTCTCAGAAAAAAATAGATTTTGAAGATACAGGGACCTTTTCTGTAAAAATGAAAAGCGGCGCGCTGGGCAGCATTCATTATAGTGTAAACGCTTTTGAAAAAAATCAGGAAATCTCTTTGTCTATTATTGCAGAAAAAGGAACCATTAAGCTTGGAGGGGAATATATGAATGAAGTGATTTATCAACATCCAATTTTGATTGATGAGCACTTGCAAAATTTGAATAACCCTGCTAATGATTATGGTGAATACAGAGGATCAATGAGTAATCATGATAAAGTGTATGTCAACTTAATCAATGAATTAATTGGGAATGAAAGCTTAATTGCTGATGGCGAATCTGCAGCAAAATCGATAGCTTTTATTGAAAAAATATATCAGCAAATCAAATTGTAATTTGAAAAATATTGTATTTACAGTAACCAATGAATTGAATTACGATCAACGCATGATTCGTATTTGCAACAGCTTATCGGAAGATGGTTTTAATATAATACTTATAGGTGCAGTATTCAATAATTCACTTGCACTCAATCTTCAAAAATTCGACCAAAAAAGAATTTACTGCATATTTAAAAAAGGCATTTTGTTTTATCTTGAATTCAATCTTCGGTTGTTTTTTAAACTGCTATTTTTAAAAACCGATGCAATTTGTTGTATTGATTTAGATACTATCACCCCTGTTTATTTTGCCGGCAAACTAAAAAGGAAAATTTTAATTTATGATGCCCATGAATATTTTAGTCAGATGAAAGAGGTGATTTCAAGAAAAAACATTTATGCATTTTGGCATACAGTTGAAAAATATTTTGTTCCTCGATTTGAAAATGGATACACTGTTGGATATAGTATTGCGAAAGAATTTAAACAACTATACGGAGTGAATTATTCAGTCATTATGAACACACCTAAGCTGATTGAAAACAAGACCTTACCTGTTGATGAAAAGAAAAAAATAATTATTTATCAGGGAGCCGTTAATCATGCAAGGGGTTTAGAATTGCTCATTCCTGCAATGAAAGAAGTAGCTGCCGAACTTCATATTTATGGAGATGGAAATATTATGCAGGAAATAAAATCCTTGATTTTAGAAAACAATTTATCGCAAAAAGTGTTGTTAAAAGAAAAAGTATCTCCTGCCGAATTATCCAATATCACAGCAACAGGATTCATTGGCATCAATTTGGTGGAGCATACCGGACTCAATCAGTATTATTCACTTGCAAATAAATTTTTCGACTATATACACGCAGAAATACCTCAAGTCACTATGAATTTTCCAGAGTATAAAAAAATAAATGATGAATTTGAAGTGGCTATTTTAATAGATGATCTGCAAATCATTTCTATACAACAAGCTTTGAATAAATTACTACATGACGCTTCATTGTATCATCAACTGAGATTAAATTGCATTAAAGCCAAACAATTGTACAATTGGCAACATGAAGAAAAAAAATTAAAACAATTTTACCATCAAATTTTTGAATAATCATATCCATATCATAACGCATGAAGTTCCATGGCCTGTCGATTTCGGAGGTGTGTTTGATTTGTTTTACAAAATAAAATCCCTTCACCAAAAAGGAATTAAGATTCATCTCCATTGTTTTACAAAAAAGATGGAAGAACATTCTATTCTGAATCGCTATTGCGAGTCGGTAAATTATTACCAAAGAAAAAAAAACATCTCTCTAAAACATTTTTTATTGCCCTTCATTGTACAATCAAGAGACGATGAAAAATTATTAGAAAATTTAAAAAGAGACAATTATCCTATTCTGTTGGAAGGTATTCATTGTACTTATTTTCTTTACAAGCATAAACTTCGAGATAGAAATGTATTTGTGAGATTGCATAATGTTGAATATTTGTACTATAAAAAATTAGCCGTTTATGAAAAAAACTTTTTCAGAAAAGCTTATTTTTATATTGAATCTTTGCTATTGTACAGATACGAGAAAAAATTGGCGCCGCATACGAAATACCTATGTGTAGCTAATTCCGATAAAGAATTTTATCAAAAAAAATTCAAGCCTTTACACATTGAATACCTGCCTGTTTTTGTCCCTTGGTCTACTGTAACTTCTGCACAAAATTTGGGCAGCTTTTGCATGTATCATGGTAATCTTTCCATCAATGAAAATGATGAAGCCGCTAAATGGTTATTACAATCTGTTTTTGCTAAGATTAAAATCCCTATTGTGATTGCTGGTAAAAATCCTTCTTCTTCCCTAATTGAGCTTTCTCATAGTTATCAGCATTCTTGCGTTGTAGCTAATCCCACAGATTTCGAATTGGATGATTTAATTAAAAAAGCTCAAATAAATATTTTGCCTTCATTTAATAGTACTGGTGTGAAATTAAAAATTCTCCATGCTTTATTTAATGGAAGGCATGTATTAGTAAACCCGAAAGCAATAGAAGGAACTAACTTGAAAATTATTTGCCAAGAAGCTGAAACAGCAGATGACTTTATTAAATCAATAAAGATTTTATATCAAGAACCTTTTGAAGATTTCGATATTGAAAGAAGATCAAAATTGTTAGGAAGAGATTTCAATAATCAAACCAATGCTAAAATTTTAGAAGATTGGATTACACAATGCTAACATTGTCCCACACTCTCCCATTTTCGGTTTTAATGGTTCTGGCTGGGAATTTATTTATCACCATATAATCATGAGTTGCCATCACAATCGTAGTGTGGTAATCACGACAAATATGAAAAAGCAATTGCATTATTTCATCACTTGTTTCAGGATCTAGATTACCTGTTGGCTCATCTGCCAAAATCAATTTTGGAGAATTCAACAACGCACGCGCTATGTCAATTCTTTGTTGCTCTCCTCCACTTAATTCGAATGGCATCTTCAATCCTTTATTCTTTAAGTTTACTTTTTCTAGTACCTCATTAATTTTTTCATTCATTAGATTATCATCTTTCCATCCGGTAGCTCTTAAAACAAATTTCAAGTTCTCATTCACATTTCTATCCGTTAGCAATTGAAAATCTTGAAAAACAACACCCAAATTTCTTCTTAAAAAAGGAACTGTTTTCCAAGTAAGATCTCTTAGCTTATGCCCCACAACCCAACCTTCACCGTTAGTCAATTCTAAATCTCCATATAAAGTTTTGAGCAAGCTGCTTTTTCCCGTTCCAGTTTTTCCAACTAAATAAACAAACTCACTTTTATCTATTGATATATTTACATCACTCAAAACGATTGAATCGCCTTGATAAATATTTACATTTTTTAACTCTATGATGGATTGTGACATATTAATCGATTTTTATACAAACAAATTTAAAGGAACTAATTTAATAAACAATTACTTCATTGTGCGCATGAATTTCAACAGATGTATGATCGCTTGTCTCTACCCTTCCAATAATCTGAGCATCTATTTCGAATGACTTTGCAATGTCTATAAATGCTTGAGCATCTTCTGCATTACAGTATATCTCAATTCGACACCCCATGTTAAAAACTTCATACATTTCTCTCCAACTACTGCTACTATTTTGTTGAATGATATTAAAAATCAAAGGAGGCTCAAATAAATTATCTTTTATTATTTTAAAATTCTGATGTAGATATTTAGCACATTTTGTTTGTCCTCCTCCACTGCAATGAATTATTCCATGTATTTTTTCAAAATGATGCTCAAGCATATTTTTTAAAACGGGTGCGAAAGTTCTAGTTGGACTTAATAATAATTTTCCGAGTTCTGTTTGATGTTGATGCTTGTCTGTTACTGTATCCGTCAATTTATTTTTGCCAATATAAACAACTGATTCGTCTAATGAATTATCATACGACTCTTTAAAATGCTCAGCATAATATTTACTCAATGAATCATGCCTAGCTGAAGTTAATCCATTACTCCCAATGCCACTGTTGTAATCTGTTTCATAAGAAGCCTTCCCGAAACTGGCTAGTCCAACAATAACATCACCTGCTTGAATTTTTTCATTATGAATAATTTTGTTTTTAGGC
>CANGGD010000076.1 GCA_947453295.1 Chitinophagaceae bacterium
TATAATTTCTTAAAAATGCATTTTCGATATTAATAGATTTAATTGTTCTGAAAGTGGTTAAAGGAGAACCAGTTGTTCCACTTGTTAATCCTTCTATTTTGAAAATCGAATTGCCACAATAGATTTTATTAATTTCGTTTTTAATTATTTTGCTTGTAATAATCGGTAATTTATCAATATCATTTATTGATTTAATTTCATTTACATCAACACCATTCTTTTTGTAATAAGAATTATAAAATTTAGAATGTGAATATGCATGATTAATTATTTCTTTAAATTTTATATTGTAGAGATTGATTATTTCATCATTGCTTTTTTTGTATATTTTATCAATTATTTTTTGATAGTGATTTGTATATAAATTGTTTCGCAATATGTACTTAATCCAATCATTCATTTTTCATATTCTTTAGATAAAAGTATCAGCTAAACAGATCTCATAAAATGAGTATTGTCATTTTAATAGCTTACTTAAATTCTAAAAAGTTTAAATTTGATTATAAATAATTAATTATATCGATTATCTAAAATAGTTGATAGCTTTTTTAAAATATAATATGGTATTGAATGATAACTATATTGCTCAATTGTTTCTCCTCCAAATGACATTTTAAATTCATTAATACCATTTAGTTTCTTATTATCTGATAGCCCACCAAAATCATAACATTGAAGATTCATTTTTTTAAAAAGCTCAATATTTTTTGATGTTAGTAATTTGTTTGCATGGCTTATTAGATTTTTATCTGAATCGAAATCTAATCTTTTCGAAGCTGATTGATATAGTCTTGCAATTCCATTTTTTTTATCAATGATATAACTATGAGCAGCTAAAATAGAATTATTCATGATTGCAGCAGTAGTAATCAAATGATCTTTATTTTCAATCATTAATTTTAATGGTATGGGATATATATTCTTTTGAATTGCAAATTGTTTATAAAATGAATGAAATTCTTTTAGATCAATATTATAGACACACTTGATATTATTTAATTCAGCTTTTTTTATAGAATTCCTGGTTGTAGCTCTAAATTTACTTGTGATTTTTTCAATTGATTCGTTAAGATTAATAATTGATGTTTTGCATTTTTCTTTTTTACAATATTTATTTTTATTTTGAATGGGTATAAAACTGTACGTTTTTAATTTAAATATATTTGCTATTGTATCATTGAATGTAAACCAGTTGTCTTCTAACTTAAAAAAATAAAACTTTTTTACAAATCGGATATTCAAATTTCTTTTCTGTAATATATTTTCATAAAATAATAATGTTTTTTTTGCTACATTTTTACAGTTATAATTTTTTTCGGCAAATAATTTTGCTTGATTTGATATTGATAGACACTGTTGATTATTATTATATAAATGTTTTAGAATTTCAATTAATATAGTTTTATCGGATAGCTTGTACAAGTATCCAGTTTTACGATCTTGTATCATTTCATTTATTCCTCCTACATTTGAGGCGATTACTACCTTGCCTGCGGACATGCACTCAGCTATTACCATAGGTAATGATTCGTGTTTTGAGCATACAATAAGAATGTCTGCTTCTTCAATTTTCTTTTTTACTTCGGGTTTTATAATTTGTCCATAAAATTTAACATGGTCATTTAATTTATTTTGAAAAACAAAATCTAAAATCACTTTTTTGTATTTTTCATCTGTAAATGATCCTACTATATCTAACGTATATTTATACTTTATTTTAATTAATGCTAACATTACATTAAGTAAATAAAGCAAATTTTTATTTTCATTGATAATTCCTATGTAGATTAATTTATTTTCAGTTTTATTTTTTTCTTTAATTTCGAAATAATCACTTGTAATGGCATTGTGAATTATAACATCTTTATGTATATTTCGAGTGTTTACATATTGCTTTGAATAGGATGAAAGATGAATTATATTTTTAGGAAAAAGTAAATTTTGTAAAAATCCATTAAATAGCCATTTTATTTTATCACTAATTGTTTTTTTATTTCTCATTTCCATTAAAGACATACCATGAATAGTTTGAACTATTTTTATATGTTTAGGAACTATAAACTTTGTAAATAAAAAGGAGTTCCCAATTTGGTAATGTATAATTTCTGGGTTGAAGTTTTTAATATGTTTTTTAATAATAGCCGGACTATTTATTAAATAATTGATAGAATGATATTTGAAATCTCCTTCATATTCATAATGTATTTCAATGTTTTCTGAAAACTTTAAAACAGTATGATTTTTAATTTCTTTAGAAATAACAATTACTCTTATTTTTATTTCTACATCTATAAAACCTTCTAATAAATTTAAAGTGGCTGATTCGATTCCTCCTCTTATTTTATTTAAATTAAAGGGTAGTTGTGGTATTAACATTAAAACCTTCATATGTATGTGAAATTTTTATTTATTCATTCATATCATTAATTCTATGTAATACCAATATTTTCATATTTGTCGAAATTGTTCACATCCAAATTGATATTTTATTTATTAATTTGAATATGCCTTCAAAATTTCTATTTTGTTCAATACTTTATCTTTTTCAGAATGATTTTTAATAATATTCTTTTCAAGCGTTTTATATTTTTCATTTATAAGTAGTAATATTATTTTCTCTGCAAGATCATATTCGTTAGGTTCACAAAGTATTCCATCAAAATCATTTTTTACGTATTCTGAAAATGCCCCAGTATTAGTTGCAACTATTGTTCTACCTAAAGCTTTACTGGTCATTAATACTCCGCTTTGTGAAGCATCTCTGTAAGGGCAAACAACAAATTTTGATTCAGATATATAATTAATTAGATTTTCATTAGGAATAAATTCATTTACTAATTGTATGTTTTTATTGTAATTGTTAATCTGTTCATCATCTATCTTAAAATCATAAACAGATTTTCCTGCAATCAAAAACATTTCATTAGGAAAGATTTTTAAAACAATTGGAATTGCTTTTAATAAAATATCTATTCCTTTATAAAATGATAATCGGCCAAAGAATAATATATGCCTTCTTTCAACTGATTTTATTTCTTGATTTACATTGTTAATTGTATAAGGTTGAAGTTTGATTTTGTATGTTGAAGTTTTCAATTTTTTATAAATAGTTTCGAATTGATGTAACGAATAATTTGAATAAAATATAAACGAACTAGCTCTTTTATAAAACAATACAACAGCTATATTTTCTTTCCAAGAATCTTCTCCAATATGTGGAATGGCATCATGTAGGCTTATGATTATTTTTGCATTTATTCTTTTTACAAAGAATATATATCCAATCGCTCTATTTGAAATTGTATCAAAATGAATTATTTCGATTTTTAAATTTTTCAAATGATTTAAAAATACAAGTCCCTTTATTAAAGTATTTGCTGATATGCTTTTTTTATTTTTATACACAATGAATTTAAAATCAGCAAGCCCGTTGAAATAATGCTTTATTTCATTCCATTTATTTTCTCCAAATACATTAATTGGGTCTTCTAAGAATTTAAAATCTTCGATTTGATCTACATTAATTAAAGTAGAGTATTTTGAATTATTTGTTATTTCTATAAACAAATGCAAATTGACTTCATCTTTTATTGATTGTATAGTTTCAACTATTACATCAAGAAAATTTGTGCTAGTATAATAAGCTACATTTTTCATCTGTAAATTCTTTTGAAAATTATTTTTGATATAGCATATTTTTTCAAATAAAAAATGCTTGATATAATTAATGATAATATAAATAGTAGTAGTTGTAAGTCTTTGTTTGCGATTGAATAACTCCAATTAAAATACAGTATTGTCCAGGCGATTATTATTAAAAATAGTATCAAATGAAAAATACTTGATATTTTCATTTTGATTAAAATATAATCCTGCATCAAATGAAATATTAAAAATGATATAATAATAGATGCATTTACGACAATAATTGATTTTATAAAATGTAATCCAATAAAACAGAGCAGAACATTGATTATTAAACTGGTTATATTACAATACATATCCACTTTTTCTTTTTTCATCGCCACTAAAAAATTTGCTTGTAATAATATTGATGGGAATATTAGCATTACACCAAACATTTGTTGAGTATATGTTATAGAAGGAATAAATTTGTTGCCAAAGAAATAAGGAATTAATATTGAAGCATATCGATATACTATTGCATAGGTTATGATGCCGTATATGAAGTAAAAGAAATGAAACATTTTATACAAGCTTTTAGTTTCTTCAATTCCTTTATTATAAGTTTTAATGATTAGAGGATATATGCTTGTAGATACTATAATTGGAATAATATATGCTATAGATAAAAACTTTAAGCTTATTTCATAATATCCAATATTTTCAATTGATAAAAATTTTGAAACAATTATACTTCCAATTCTCCAATTTAAAATTGCTACACTTGAGATAATTACAAAAGCCCAGTTTTTAAATACTATGTTCTTTAAGTCTTTTAATTTAATTTTTTCGTTTAAAATATCTTTGATACTGAATTCTCTTCCTAAACTGTATTTTAAAAACAAATTCAATGTAATTAATCTTACCATAACAATTAAAATGCTAATCCAAATAATATCTATTTTATAAAATAATAATAAACATCCAATCAAGCATTTTAATAAAGCGTCTACTGTACATAGTATAAATGTTGTTTTCTGATTTCCTTCTGACAAATTAATATATCTAATGACATAGATTATGTTATCAAATATTATATTGATTCCAATTATTGATGATAATTTTAAGATCAACCCATTTGAATACAAAAAATAACTTAATAGATAATTGATTAAGCATAGCAAAGCACCTACAATAATTAGAACCTTAAAAAATATTTTAATTAACTCAGTTTTATTTTCTGTATTTATCAATTCTCTTACAAACCAATTGCCTAAACCAAGAGAAGCAAATCCTAATAGTATACTATACAATGAATTTGATATGACATACGATCCAAATATTTTTTCATCATAATTTCTTGCAATTATTATAAAAAATATACTAAAAAGAATATTTTGTAACACATTAGCAATAGCACCCCAAATTGAATTATTTACAATGTTAATTCTAAAAATATTTTTCATAACCCTCATATCGCTATGATATTTTTCATTTTGTATTTATTTATATCTTCCAATTGATACTTGGTTTTTAATTTTAAATAGAGAAGACAAATGATTGTGTTTATAAAGACAAACATTCTTATATCACCAAATGAATATGTTGAATAAAATCCAATTACCCAAACAATTATCCCGGCATTTATTAAAATGAAATTTAAATCCTTGCTTTTAAAATAGTTTTTAATAGTTATGAATATTGGAATTAAGTATAAACTAAAAAATGAAATAAATCCAACCCCGCCTAATTCATCTAGAATTTTAAGGTATCCACTTTCTGGGTGATCGAATACAATCATTTCGTTTTCTCTTAACCATACTTGATTAGGAAGTTGATAAAATGCATATCTTTCATAATTACCAATTCCAATACCCCAAAATGGATTTTTATAAAATATATTAATTGCATCCTGCCAAACTGAATTTCTAAAAGCATAAGCTTCATCCATATCAGTACTTCTTTTGAAAAGTATAAAGTAATCTTTTGTTATAAATACAAGAAAAATCAATAATGCTATTAAAATCATAAACTTTATTTTTATTTTGAATTGTATGAATAAAAAAAAGAAAATAAATGCAATTAATATTCCGATTATTCCTGCTCTTCCTCCAGTTAACAAAATACTTATACAACAAAGAAAAGCCAATGCCCTATTTTTGTATTTTTCATTATTTGATGATTTATTTAATGAAATCATTGAAATAAAAACATTAACTCCTAAATATTGTGCATAAACTTGAGGGTCAGAAAAAAAGCTTGGGTATCTTATTCCGTCTGATGAGTTGATATTTGGATTTTGCAAATTAGAAATACTAAATCCTGGCCCTATTATAAGCTGCATAAATAAAAAGAAAAATGAAACAATCAATAGTGTTTTTAAATTAGTGAATATTTTTTCTATTATTATTGGGTCTTTAATGCTTTCTTCTATTAATACTTTGCAGAATTGAATTAAACATAACAACTTTATTATCTCAATTATATTTATTTGATTTATTCCATACTCTGATACAATTAGTCCCATTGATACAGAAATCAAAAGAATCAAAACGTTGAAATTCAAGAATTGAATATCTTTTGATACAGATAATTTATTTCTATAAAAAAAAATAAAAAATAAAATGGAAATAAAAACAAAGCCATTGATGTTGTTGATTATATCTATATTCAAAAAGGGGAGTGATAGAATTATGTATTCCACATAAAAAACATTTCTATTTCTTTTTGTGATAAATATTAATATGATAAATAGGAGGCAAGTTAAAATGCCGAATATTTTAATCAAATTAATCATTCAACTTCTTGTTTATTTTTCTTTCAAACCAAACTCCTGTCATTCTGCATATATTTTCATAACTACTTACATTTTCTAATACATCAAATCTTGGAATTTCAAATAAATGATTTTTGCTTTCTTTTGAAATGTAATTGGGTTTTGTTGTGAATGCAATTTTATAATAATTGTCATTCAGGTATTTGATCTCTCTATCATTGAAGCATCCATTTGGGTATGCAAATGAAATGACAGGTACTTTAGTCCAACTTTCTAATATTATTTTAGACATTTTTATTTCAAATTCAGTTATTTTATTGTTGCATTTTGTAAGAATTGGATGAGTTATTGTATGGCTGCCAATTGAAATATTTTTGTTTTTCGAAATTTCAATTAGTTCTGTTCTATTTAAACTTTCAACTTTATTTTCTATAAACATTTTTGCTTTTTCAACTATTTCTATTCTTTTGTTATTATCTAGATTTTTGATTTCATTAATGTTTTCTTTAATGATTTTATTTTTATAAGCCTCATTGGTTATTGACCACCAGAATCTGTTACCAGTATTTATTGGTTCAACTGTAGCAAAAATTGTTACTGGTATGTTGTAATTTAATGCTACGTCTACTATGTTTATTTTGTTATCTTTCCATCCATCATCTATTGTAAATAATACTTTCTTCAATGGCATCTCTTCTTTATTTTTAAGTACATCATATAATTCTTGTACGCTTATAAATTGAAAACCATTTTTGAGAAACCATTTTACAGAATCTTCAAAAAGTTTTTTACTTGGATTATGAAAGTATACTGATATAATTAATCTCTTTTCAATGCACTTTTTTATTGTTTTTTCAATTTTACCCGATTTGATTAAATAAATAGAATAAAACATTGCAACTAATTTTCTAATCTTCATATTTATCATATACCTATTTTCATTATTGTTTTTTATTAAATTATTTTTATTGTTTGTGCTATGAGTTCATTAATTTAGATTGTTTGAATTCATTTGTAATTGTGATATTGTATTCGGCTTTTAATATATACCCCAAGGATGAAATAACTATACTTATTTTATGTTCGTTGTGATTTTCATTCTTATTATCATATCCATAATAGTCTGAAACTCTATTTACTATTCTTGAAATTCTATTTAATCTTACCAAAGTTTTTTCTAACCTTATATTAAAATATGTCATTGTAAAATGTTTGATATTTTGTATCTCGAATTCATTTACTGTTACTGGTCTCCCTAAATAGTAAACAAAATTTATTATTGAATTACATTCTTTTATAATTGCTAATTGATTATCGCTTAAAAAAACAAACACGTATGATTTAAAAAGTGGTTCATACAATAGATGTTTTTTGTCTTTCATGTCTTCGCTAATTATTCTATTCATTGGACAATAACAATCAATGTTATTTTTTTTAAAAAAAACTTCTGTTTTTTTCTCGTAATTATTTTTTGTATAAACTACATACCACATCTTTTTCATCTTCTTCTTTTGGTTTCAAATATTAATTGTTCCGGATTGTCAATAATCTTTTGTTCTCATCTTCTTTTATTTCGTTCATATAGTATTTTGTGTATTCGTTATTTATTGGTAAACATTTGTTTCTTTTAATCCCATTAAATACTATTCCGACATTTTTTAATGGATTGATTTTTAAAATTTCACTCATTTTTTTCATTGTATTCTTAGTAGTGAATTGATGTCTTACAATAAATAAAGTGCAATCACATATTTCAGATAAAATAAAAGCATCGGTGATTAAAATAGAAGGAGCGCTGTCAATTAATATTAGATCAAAATCATTTTCTAGTTCCGAAATCATTTCCTTTAACCTTTTATTTAATAAAAGTTCAGATCCATTAATTTTATTTTTACCTGCAGGAATAAAAAATAAGTTATCCTGCCATTCTACTTTACTAATAATTTCATTCATGTCACATTCACCCATTAGAAATTCTGACATCCCCAAATATTGAGTATTTAGTTTAAAAATTTCTTCTAATCCAGATTTATGTAAATCACAATCAATTAGTAACACCTTTTTGCCAGTCATTGCATTGCTTATAGCAAGATTTATTGCAACAAAGCTTTTCCCTTCACCAGGTATACTAGATGTTATAAGAATTTTGTTTTTTAATTTATTTACACCTAAGAAATTCAATCCAATTCTAATTTTTCTAAATTCTTCGGCAATTAAACTTCTTTTATTTTGTTCTATAATTTGACTTTCATTTTTATTTTTATAGGTGATTTCTCCTATAATTGACAGTTCAAGTAAATCTTCAATTGTTTTTTTCTCATTTATTTTTTTTCTAAATGCCTCTTTAAAAAATATAATTATCCAAAAAATAAATATCGAAAGCATTAATGCAATAAAGTAAACATAGAGTTTAATGGGGTAAACTGGGTATTTAGATACCATCGCATCATTTATAATTTTATTATCAGACACATTAGCGGCAAACGATAATTTAGTTTCTTCTTTTTTTTGTAATAAAAAAGAATAGATGCCTTTCATGATGTCTTGTCCTCTGGTCATGCTTAATAGTGTTTTTTCCTTTTGCGGAAGTACACTTAGCAATTCATTATATTTATTATTTGTTTTTAATAAATTATTTTTCCCTGTTTCTAAATTATTGATTTGACTATTTAAATTCATTAATATA
>CANGGD010000077.1 GCA_947453295.1 Chitinophagaceae bacterium
ATCAAAATTTATTGTAGGATCATTATTAATATTATTCCAATGAAGTGAACTCCATGTTGTTGCCGGACCAAAAGTAGGCGATTGAATAACCCCTTCTGTTTTTGTAGAGTTTAAGCTAAAAGTTTGGTCTATATAAGAAGAATCTTTTGGACCCATTTTTTCAGTTGGAATGAATGAAACACTTCCTTTTTTATAAAAATATAAGAAGGGTAAATTTTTATAAAAGCTATCAATTTTTGTAAATCCTATTGATTTGAGTTTATGATATAAGGAGTTACCCGAACCTAGTGTAGAAGTGTCAGATTGCCACTGATTGATAAAAGAAGTGTTGGCTAATCTGCCTAAATTAGTTAGTGCTATATACATGCCATTAGGAATTAAATCAAGAAATTCCATGGCGCTCTTTCTTTGGGAAGGAAGTGCATAGTTAAATTCAAAAAAAGCTCTTGATGAATCATATGGCGTTGCGTCATTTTGACAAACTCTACTGCTACCATACATTCCATTTGTTGCACTTACATTAATATTTCTCCAAGGCAATAATGTTGCAGTATCAAAAACATAAATTTGAAGATTGTTGTAACCAATAGGGTTGTAATAATCTATGCAGCCATAATATTCTAACTGATCCAAATCGAGGTTTACATTTATTTTATCAAAATTAAAAAACGGAAATAATCCTGTTCTTATATTAAGGCTTCTAGGTTGCTGAGTGAATCTAAAAACACGATCTGCATCTAAGGTAATATCCTTATAATCAGATTTTTGATATTGATAAAAATGTGATTGATTAAAACCTGGTGAACTTCCTGCTAAATAAACAAAAGAAAACTGATTCCAAATTATCGGATTATTTCCTGTTGGCTGCATTGATACTCTCCAATAATAAACAACACTATCCGTCATTGTTATATTGTTAGGAGTAAATTCTACGAGTCCGCCAATAGCCGTTCTGTTATATGTTTTTTTAAAAGGGGAGTTAAATAATTCTGTAGTATCTATTTCCATTGTATAGTTTTTTGTACCACATAATGGATTGGCTGTACTGGCAATAAATTTAATATTCTGTGCCGAAACAATTGAATAATTCTGAGGGTAAACAGGTCTTAACTCGTCTTCAAAAATATAAAAATCTTTTACGATAGCATTATTGTTTTCAAACTGCTCATCCACTTTATTCGTGTAATCTACATTTACTAAAAGATGATTCAAACCCTTGTCTGTATTGGGATTTATAGTAACGACAAGCTCTATAGAATCATTGTTTTTTACAGATTCAATTTGTTGATTAAACAAAATCTTGATAGAATCATTAGGCAATTGTTGTTTAATAGACACCCAAATAGAATCGCCAATTGCTTTACCTGTGTTAAGTATATTCACTTTTACTTTGAAATCATTGTCTGCAACAGAAATAATATTGGGAGAGATTTTCACTAGCCTGTCTTCAATTAAATAATCCGGCTTTTTAAAACTGTTGATTTTGATAGCGGGATCTCCATGTAAATTAATTTCTTCGAGATGAATTCTTGTAAAGAAATCTATATTGGCGTTCAATCCGCCGAGTGTTTGAATTACATCATTGATTTGATTTCCAATTGTATTGCCATACATTTTTTTACAAATAGCATTGTATAAAGCAGTGTTATAATAGTTCAAAAATGGAGGTATGCCGAAATGTGTGTCTGCTAAAAAGCCAATACTTCCGCTTTGATTAGCCAACACGTATTTTTCAGATAGTGTTTGATTACCGGATTGGCGCAACGGATCAAAAATGTAGAAATTTCCGGCACTACAACCACTAACATTGAAGAAAGGATACTTGCCTTGGTGATGATAATTTTCTGGATTACTCAAATTAAATTCAAAAGTGTTAGCTGATGAGTGACCAAAATATCCAATAAATCCTAATCCTCCATTAATTAATTGTTCTATTCTCTGACTATTAGCTTGTTGAACAGCACTAGTAGATGTTTTTGTAAATGTTTCAACATGAGCACCAAATAAAGTATCTTCTGCAATTAGCTTATAGCTGTTCATGTATCCTTTGAAAGCAATATTTTCACTACTATCTTTTCCACCCACAACATGCATAAAAGTTTTCATCCAAGAAATATCGCTTGTAGAATTTGGTGTTTGTTGAGCAGATTCATATTCAATTACTTTTTGTAAATAATTATTTATTTCAGTTGCATTGATTGCTGCGATTCTACCAATTGGGATTAATGGTTTGCACAAACCAGGCGGAGAAGCCAATAAAATATCAGAAGCAGGCCAACCGAATGAAGTAACCAGATTTAATTTGTTTTCTATTGGATTATTTTGATTTTGATACTGTTCAATATAGTTAACTCCCCTACCAATGATGAATACATAAGATGGTCTAACAGCAAATGAATCATACGCATATCTAATAAAATCTCTAACAGCAGTTGGATGATGAAGAATACCAAAACCAAATTGATCTGTAAGTTCTTGAATGTCGTAAACCAATGATTGATATCCACCGCCGGAAATTGAATTTCTGTATTGCTTATATTGATCAACCAGATTATTTCCTGCGCCATCGTTATATAATAATGGATTACTGATAATTAGATAGTTTCCTTGGTTGACAGTTTGTTTTATATTCAGAAAATTTCTTTGGGTGAATGCACTAACTGAAAAAGAGTTTTCTTGTGTTGTGAGTAAAAACTTACGTTTCAATAATGAAGGGGGCAATAAAAATTTTACTTGACCAGGTGTTGAATTAATTTCACCAACATATCTATTACCCGTTGTAAAATCAAGTAATAGAGGCGATGTTGTTCCATAATTAAAATTGGATATCACGAGATAATTTCCAGCAGAAGAAGAATCTAATTGGAATTCAACATTATTCGTATTTGAAAAATTAAAAGTAGCAGGGAATGTAATGCCGATGTTAGCAACAACAAATCGATCATAAATATTTGTTGTGTTACTACTCACGTTAATGGCTACGTTATCCTGATTAGACATCAAGCTCAATGGCAAATTGTCAATATTTATTTTTTTATACCCAAAATTAGATATGGTTATAGGCACGCCATAAGGCGAGGCAGTAATTTCATTTTCAAATATTTTGATTTTAATATTTCTGCTATTGGGGGCATTACCGGCCATGTTCACAGAGACAGACAATCCATTAGCAGGGCCATTTGCAAAAACATTTAAATTAGTAAACGAATGCGATAAAATGGAGGCGCCTTCTACATCATTGCTTGTCCAACCTTCACCTGGGTCGTAAGCGGAAGAATAAACATATTCACCAATTGGTTTTGCTTCCCCGCGGTTCATTTGATCTTTGTAGTTGTATGTTATGGTTTTTAAAAAATAGGCATCGGGAGTTCTATTGCTCGGAGGGAGGTTGTTTGTATTTGAAAATCTTAAATTGGGAGAGCTCGTATTTACGGTTAAAAAATAAGTAGAAGTATCGGTCTCTAAACTATATTTATCAGCCAGCTGAAAGATTGGATTTCTGTATAAAGTCAAATCAGGTTTACCATCATTCATTAAACCCCAAAATTCTATAAAATCATTTGCACCTAAAGGCAAGTTAGTAACAGAAGTATATAATCTTACTTCTTCCCCATTTCTCCAAATCTGAAAATGATTTGCATTGGTATTTGATAATCCTAATGCAGCAATACTGTTTTGTGAAATTCTACAAAGTCTGTTTTCACCAATTGAAAATTTGTAATAGGTTTTATTATAGTCTATCCAATTGTTATTCAATTGAGCATTACTACTTATAGAAATAATAAATAAAAAAAGAGTTAGTATTTTTTTCATGCAATTTTTATTGAAATTATTTTCTTTTAATTAGATTTAATTTTAATGAGAAGACATTTGTAAAGAGGGGGCTTTCTTGATTAGCGAGATTAGTAAAGGCGTAGTCAACAGAAAAGTTTTTAATTTTAAATCCTGCCCCTATACTTGGCTGATAAATCCATACTTTCTTTTGATTTAATGTATCTGCATCTGCCAAAGCTTTTTGAAAATTGGAAATTCCTCCTCTCATAAAAAAAATATCTTTGTAAGACAGTTCAATGCCCACATGAGGATCAATATTTAGAATATTACTGCTAATTAAGCTGTTTCTTCTTCCATCAAATGACATGTCAAAATTTACTTCAGTTAATAAACTCACGGAAGAATGAATAGGTAATTTGTATGCTCCTCCAACAGAAATTCTTGGTGCTGTTAATTCAGTTGATTGAACAGGAATTTGATTATTAGCCAAATACAATGCTTGTTTTTCTTTGTCAGTAAAATTAAAACTCCAGGCATTAAAAGTGGTAGTAATGTCTTTAGCCATAATAGCAGCCTTCCATCTATTTCCATGCATAGATAATCCTGCATCAAAACCAAATCCGAATGCGGTAGCAAAGCTTCCCACTTTTCGATAAATAACTTTTGTATTTGCGCCTATGCTGATGTTTTTATCTCCTGAATTTTTTAATGTTTCTGCATAAGAAAATAAAAAAGCATAATCCTGTGAGGAAAAGGATTGAATGTTATTATAATTCAAACTACCATCAGGTTGAACTAAAAAAAGGGTGTTAGGAATATCATCAATGGCAAATCTGAGAAGGGAAACTCCAATTGTTCTTTTATTATTTTGAAGAGGAATGGCTAACGCTGCAAAATCGTATTTAGCTATGCCTGCAAAATAATCGGCATGCATAATTGAAACGGAAGGATCATTCTGAACTTTTACCAAACAAGCAGGATTCCAATATCCTGAAGTAGCATCATCTGAACTGACAATTTGTGCACTGCCCATGGCAAGGCCTCTTGCGCCTGCACCAATGTTTAAAAATTCGTTGGAATATTTTCTAAACTGTGCTTGTAAAATATTTGTAGAATTTGAAAACAAAAATGTGAGTAGAATAAAATATCGATTCATATATTTTTATTGTGCGTATTCTTTTTTGAATTGAAACCAAGTAATTAATAGCAAGAAGATAGCTCTAAATTACAACTAATAAAATGTTTTTAATAGAGATTTATAGGGATTGATTATGAATTTTCTTTACAAAAGAACTTCATTGCTGGTCAGTATAGATTAAATTTTTATCCCCTTTTCTCCATTTTTTTACTCATTTTTGCAATTGAAAAAAGAAATTAAAAAATGAATTTGATACAAGAATTGAAATGGAGAGGCATGATTCAGGATATTATGCCAGGCACTGAGGAACAATTATTGAAAGAAATGACAAGCGCCTATGTTGGGTTTGATCCTACTGCGGATAGTTTACATATTGGTAGTTTGGTGCCCATTTTACTTTTGGTTCATCTTCAAAAAGCAGGTCACAAACCCATTGCTTTAGTGGGTGGTGCCACAGGTATGGTGGGCGATCCAAGTGGAAAAAGTGAAGAAAGAAATATGTTAAGTGAGGAAGAGCTTAATAAAAATGTAATTGGCGTTCAAAAGCAATTAGAGCAATTTTTAAATTTCGATAAAAGCCTTCCCAATGCTGCAGAATTAGTAAATAATTATGATTGGTTTAAAACTATTAGTTTTCTAGATTTTATTCGTGATGCCGGTAAGCATATCACTGTAAATTATATGATGGCAAAAGACAGTGTTAAAAAAAGATTGGAAAGTGAGAACGGAATGTCATTTACTGAATTTACTTATCAATTGGTTCAAGGATATGATTTTTACTGGTTGTACAAAAACAAAAACTGCAAATTGCAAATGGGTGGAAGTGATCAATGGGGAAATATTGTAACGGGAACAGAACTCGTTAGAAGAAAATTAGGAGGAGATGCATTTGCTTTTACTTGTCCGTTAATTAAAAAATCTGATGGGGGGAAATTTGGCAAAACAGAAAAAGGAAATATTTGGTTAGATCCTTTGAAAACAACTCCTTATCAATTTTATCAGTTTTGGTTAAATGCTTCCGATTCAGATGCAGCAAGCTGGATAAAGATATTTACTTTTCTTTCGGAGGAGGAAATTAATCAAATTATTTCGACACATGAAGCAAATCCTTCTGAAAGAATATTGCAGAAAAAATTAGCTGAAGCATTAACAATTTTTGTTCATGGAAATACAGAATTAGAAAAAGCAATTGAGACAACACAAAAATTATTTTCTAATACCAAAGCACCTATTGATAGTTTAAGTGTTGAAGACATTGAATCTATTGAAGGCATTATAAAATCTGAATACGATATTAATACGTTAAAAGAAGGTGTTGATATTCTTGTTTTCCTAACAGAAAATAAAATTTTTGAAAGCAAAGGGGCTGCAAGAAAAATGCTTCAAAATGGAGGGATAAGCATCAACAGAGAAAAAATATCAGATTTACAAATGCTGGTTAATGAAAAGCATTTGTTGCATAATAAATATGTATTAGTACAAGTTGGGAAAAAGAATTACTACTTAATTAAAGTGATATCAATTTAAGTTAATTCTCATACACAAATTAAAAGCACGTCCATCGATTGGCGCCCATAAGGTCTTAAATACTGGATTAGTGATGCTTCCTATATACAATGCTTCGGTTCTCGATTGACGATAATCCAAAATATTTTCAACATTCAATATTACATTTAAATGTTTATTCAGTTTGTAATCAATCATTGAAGCCAAAAATAAATAAGAAGGGGTTTTTGTATTGTCTAATTTGTATTGAGATCCATTAAATGAACTCTCTACACAAAACCTAAGTTTTCCTTCCCATTCTTTTGTAAGCATCATTGCCATTCTGTTTTTCGGAGTTAATGGCATAAATTGATTTTGAGTTAAATATTTTCGTTCTGCAATGGTATAAGTGTATCCAGCATAAAACTCCCAATCAAACATTTTCAATTTAACGTAAGTATCAAATCCCTTTGAAATTATTGGCTGTGATGCAGTTGAAAAATAAACTACTCCATTTACTTCTTCATTTACAATCATTGGATGTTGAAGAGTGGTAAGAAAAAAAGCCTGATTAATAAAAAGCGAATGATCCTCTCCAAATTTAATTTTATAATTTACTTCTGCATTATAACCATATGAATTCTCTACCTTAACAGAGGCGTCAATCGACTTAATTTTTTCAATAGCATAATCAATAAATTGAGGAGTCAATGCATCCGGAATTTTATATCCTACACCAAATCCAAGTCTTGTTCCCCAATGTTGATTGATTTGATGAAATAGCGCTAATCTTGGTAAAAGAAAATTTCCGTATTTAAAATGATAATCGTTTCTCAACCCAAATTCTATTGAGGATTTTTGTTTCCATTTATAAGTAAACTGAGAAAACAAACCGGCTGTATTATTGGAGTTATTATTTATCAGTGCTTGATTATCATTTAATTTTTTAAATCGATTACCCAAAAAATTAAGACCAGAAATCCATGAATATTTTGGATGATTAATCAACACCGACAATTCATTAAAATAATCTAATTGATTGGCCTTGAAAGTTCCGTCTGCATTTGTAATGCTTCTATCAAAGCTACTTAATGATGATTTGTATTGTACTTTAATATTGTTGGAAACATTTAAATCATAAAGTATTTCAGCAGAATTTCTATCTAATTTATTTTCTTCATAAAAACGGTGAATAGAATCTGTTTGATTATTTTCTAAAATAAACATATCGCCACCTTTTCTGTTTTCAAGTGTTTTAGTATAACCAATGGTGATAGTAGAATTTTTGTTTGGATAAAAAAACAATCTTGGATGCAAAACAACAGATTTATTATTTGAAACATCTGAAAAAGCATCTTGATTTACATCTACTGCTTTTTGACGGGTAGCTCCTGCGTAAAGAGTATAGCCAAATTTTTGAAATCTTTTTGAGCAAAAACTATTGATGTTTGTTTCTTTCAAAGTTGTTTGATTAATTGTAATGATTCCTTCTTGTTGGCTTGTTGGTTTTTTAGAAATTAAATTTACCAATCCTCCAATGGCACCTGCACCATATAAAGTAGAGGCGGACCCTTTTATTAGTTCAGCTTGTTTTAAATCGAGTGGAGGAATACTCATAATTCCAAAGCCGCCGCTAAACCCTTCATATAAAGGCAACCCATCTCTTAAAACCTGAGTGTACCTACCGTCGAGGCCTTGAATTCTAACATTTGAATTGCCCGAAACAGCGCTTGTTTGTTGAATTTGAACTCCGCTAATGTCGCCAATTATGCCCATTACAGTTGATGGCTTTACGGTGCTTTCTTCTTTCATTTCTTCTGCATCCAATACTTCAATTTTAATGGGAGCGTATTCAATGTTTTGGTTAGTTCTGGTAGAAGAAACGATAGTGACTTCTTCTAATGATTTTTGTTCTTCTTTCATTGTAATGACCCATTCATTTTTGGAAGAAGCAGTTTCAATTATATTCTTAGTTTCATAACCTATTGCAGAAACAGAAAAATTTATTTTTCCAAAAAGGTTTATGGTAGCGATTCCATTACTATCGGTTACGGCTATTGATTTATTTTCTACAGAAATAGTAGCGCCATAAATGGGTTGTTTGTCTAAATCATTTATAACTTTTATTGTTATTTTATTCTGAGCATATAGGTTTAGAAAAAATACACTTGAAATGATTGTCAGAAAAAATTTCATTGATAAAAAGTTTATATATTTAGATTGGTGTTAGTTATATTATTATAGGAGGCTAAGTATTTATAACAGAATGAAAAAGTGATTTTTTGAATAATACGATAAGGATTTAGAAATAAAGATACTTATATCAAACAACGTCTACACAAAAAAGATTGTCAGGTTAAAATTAATCTTTCTCTTGTAATATTTTAAAAACATATTGAATTTGCCAAGGAAAGCTTTTTATTGATTAAAGGTATTCATGTAATTTATTTTAAAAGAAGTCTCCATCAAAAGATTATAAACTTTTGAAATAGAAGCGAATGTCTTAATGTCACAGGTTGGATTGAAAAAATTATTATTGAAAAGAGCAACCAATACAACCTATTGAGTTTTTGAGTAATAATTGACAATTTCCATAGATTCATTGTA
>CANGGD010000078.1 GCA_947453295.1 Chitinophagaceae bacterium
AAGAAAAACTAACTAGCTGTAAAAACAATAAAAGCAATTCTATGAGAAATTTTTGCTTACAATTAAATCTTTACTGCCAGGAGTGTACTGATAAAAACCTTCTCCTGATTTAGCACCTAATTTTCCAGCGGTAACCATATTTATAAGTAAAGGACAAGGTGCATATTTTGGATTGCCAAATCCGTCGTGTAGAACTTTTAAAATACTTAAACAAACATCCAAGCCAATAAAATCAGCCAATTGAAGGGGACCCATCGGATGCGCCATTCCTAGTTTCATCACAGTGTCAATTTCTTCAACGCCTGCCACTCCTTCATATAAACTATAAATTGCTTCATTTATCATTGGCATTAAAATCCTGTTAGCAATAAATCCTGGATAGTCGTTAACTGTACAAGGTGTTTTTCCTAATTTTTTACTTAATTCAGTAATTATTTGATTTATCTCGTTTGAAGTAGCATAGCCATTAATGATTTCAACAAGCTTCATTACTGGAACTGGATTCATAAAATGCATTCCAATAACTTGAGAAGGCCTATTGGTAACTGATGCTATTTTTGTAATAGAAATTGATGATGTATTCGTAGCTAATATGCAATTTGCAGGAGCTGCCGCATCCATTTGTTTAAAAATATCCAATTTAAGATTTACATTTTCGGTTGCAGCTTCAACAACCAATTCAGCATGTGCAACACCTTCTGCAATAGTTGTGCTTTTTGAAATATTTTTTAATGTGTTAGTTTTTATTTCTTCCGATATAATGCCTTTTGAGATTTGTCGGTCTAGATTCTTTTCAATATTAGCAATTGCTTTATCTAGTTGAGCAGCATTTACATCTATCAATGTAACTTTAAATCCATGCTGTGCAAACACGTGAGCGATACCGTTACCCATTGTTCCCGCTCCAATAACACTTACATTTTGTATGTTCATAAATAATATTTAATAAGTTTCAGACCTGCCGTTAGGCAGAGGTTTAGGAGGTTTAAGGGGTTTAAGAGGTTTAAGAGGTTTATAGAAACTAATAAAGCCTTATATTCTTTTACCTTTTGAAATTTATTTAAAAGCGTTTAATCCTGTTATATCCATTCCAGTTATGAGCAAATGAATATCGTGTGTTCCTTCGTATGTGATCACGCTTTCTAAATTCATCATGTGACGCATTACTGGATACTCTCCAGTTATGCCCATGCCGCCTAACATTTGGCGAGCATCTCTACAAATATTAGTAGCTACCTCACAAGCATTTCTTTTAGCCATACTCACTTGAGCAGGTGTTACTTTTCCTTCATTCATTAACACACCCAATCTCCAGTTTAACAACTGAGCCTTAGTTATTTCTGTTAGCATTTCTGCCAATTTTTTTTGTTGCAATTGAAATCCGCCAATTGGCTTGCCAAACTGAATTCTTTCTTTACTATAATTCAAGGCAATATCGTAACAGTCCATCGCAGCTCCAATTGCACCCCAGGCAATACCATATCTGGCTTTTGTTAAACATCCTAATGGTCCTTTTAATCCTTTTACATTTGGCAATATGTTTTCTTTTGGAACTTTTACATTATCAAACACCAATTCACCAGTTGCACTGGCTCTTAAACTCCATTTACCATGAGTCGTTGGAGTACTAAATCCTTCCATTCCTCTTTCCACTATTACACCTTGTATTTCACCTGCTTCATTTTTTGCCCACACGACAGCTACTTGCGAAAAAGGGGCATTACTAATCCACATTTTCGCACCATTCAATATTACATGATCTCCAGCATCTTTAATGTTTGTAAGCATTCCTCCAGGATCACTCCCATGATTGGGTTCGGTTAAACCAAAACAACCTAACCATTCGCCACTTGCTAATTTTGGAAGATATTTATTTCTCTGTTCTTCGTTTCCGTATTGATAAATGGGAAACATCACCAAGCTGCCTTGAACAGAAGCTGTGGACCTAACGCCACTGTCTCCACGCTCCAACTCTTGCATCATTAAACCATACGAAATGTAATCTAATCCGCCGCCACCATATTGCATGGGAACAGTTGGGCCAAAGCATCCCATTTCGCCTAGTTGCTTTACTATGTGTTGTGGAAATTCTGCACGTTGCGCAAAATCCTCTATGATAGGAGAAATTTCTTTCTTCACATAATTTCTTACCGCTTCTCTAATAAGTTTATGCTCTTCTGTTAATAATTCATCTACACCAAAATAATCAGGAGATTGAAAGTTGTCTGTTTTTGCTGCCATTTTACTAGATTTTATTAATATCAAACAATGCTATTATTCTACTCTAAACTTTTATACAATAGAAATGATAAATTCATTGCAAATATACATGCCATTCAGTGCTTATACTTATTTTTCAAACAAATAAAATTGCATAAAAAATACCCGGAAGTTTACTTTCAATTAATAGAAAATAAATTACAATGCAACAGATTTATCAATTAGCTATAAACATTAAAATAATTCAAAGAAAATGATTGGTGTATTATATTTTACTTAATTTCCCCAACGATAGGTTTTTATGGGTAAACCTGCTAAATCTATAACTCTATCCACAACTGTTGCAGCCACTTCTTCTATCGTAGAAGGTCTGCTATAAAAGGAAGGGGTTGCCGGACAAATAACACCGCCAGCTAAAGTGATGGCTTCCATATTTTTTATATGTATAAGATTGTAGGGGGTTTCTCTTGCTACACAAATAAGTTTTCTGCGTTCTTTTAAAATTACATCGGCAGCCCTTGTTATTAAATCGCTTGAAATACCTGATGCTATTCTACCCAGAGTACCCATACTGCAAGGAATAATGATCATTGTATTATATTGTCCAGAACCAGATGCAAATGGCGCATGGAAATCTTGTTGATTATAATATTTTAAAGGTAGATTCTTGTAACTATCATCCATCAACTCAGTTTGCCAAACTTCCTTTGCATTGGAAGTCATCAAAAGCGAAAGTTCGTCAATTTGATCTCCTAATTGTAATAGTTTGTTGATTAATACTTTTGCATAAATAGCCCCACTAGCACCTGTAACTGCGACAACAATTTTTTGCATGATAGTTTATTTGTAATGTTTTTAAATAAACAATCAAATGATAAAAAAGTTTGAATAAGTGGCGAGTGTTTTTCTCCACTTTCACTGATTTACATTTGCTCTGCCATATTAGGTATCTCAGCTGCTTTATATAAGCCAGCGTCAAGTTTTTTCTTTGTTTCTTCAAATGCTTTTAACGTGGCATCTACATCATCAAAACTATGAGATGCAGTAGGAATTAATCTATAAATAATATCCCCTTTTGGAATTACCGGATACACTACAATACTGCAGAAAATATGATAATTCTCTCTTAAGTCCATCACCATTTGTGTTGCTTCAGGCACATCTCCTTTCATATAAATGGGAGTAACCGGAGAATTGGTATTGCCAATATCAAAGCCTCTTTCTTTTAAACCGGTTTGTAGTCTTTCAACATTATCCCAAAGTTTTTTTCTTAATTCTGGCATGTTGATTGTCATTTCCATTCTTTTCAACATCCCTTCAACAATCAACAATGGCAAGCTTTTTGCAAATATTTGTGATCTGGTATTGTAACGAAGGTATTTTAAAACGGCTTTAGGTCCACTGATAAATGCGCCGATACTTCCCATGCTTTTTACAAAAGTAGAAAAGTATAAATCAATGCCTTCCTGGCAATGCTGAGCTTGATCTGCGCCTGCTCCTGTTGGCCCCATATAACCAAATCCATGGGCGTCATCTATTAAAATTCTGAACTCATATTTTTTCTTTAACTCCACAATTTCTTTCAAAATTCCTTGTTCCCCATCCATTCCAAAAACACCTTCTGTAATCACCAAAATGCCACCGCCATTTTTATGTGCTAACTCTTTTGCTCTTTGCAATTGTTTTTCGCAATCTTGAATATCATTATGCTTAAATGCATAGCGATGTCCCATGTGTAAACGAACACCATCTACAATACAGGCATGTGCTTCTGCATCATACACAATAACATCTCTGCGATTTACCAAAGCATCAATACAACTCATGATCCCTTGATAACCAAAGTTAAGTAGCATGGTGTCTTCTCTATTTACAAACTGACTTATCACTTTTTCAAGCTCTTCATGCTTAGATGTATTTCCGCTCATCATTCTAGCACCCATTGGATTACCCATTCCGTAAGCTGCTGCGGCATCTGCATCCGCTTTTCGTACATCAGGATGGTTTACCAATCCTAGGTAATTGTTTAAACTCCAAACGATCATCTCTTTACCCCTAAACTTCATTCGAGGCCCTAACTCACCATCTAACTTTGGAAAAGCAAAATATCCATGAGCTCTGTCCATATGCTGACCAATTGGGCCACCATCTTTTACTAATTTTTCAAATAAATCCATTAGATCCTTTTTTTGATTTTTATTATAAGTTGCAAAAATAAGGTTTTGGCCTTAAAATCTTTTATTAGCATTGATTTAGCTCATTTTTTTTCAAAGCTTTGGTGCATTAGGTATATTTGTCAAAATTTATATTATGATTTTTAGAAAATGTATAATAGCTGTTGTTTTTTTTATACTACTTCAGCCTTCTATTTGGGCCCAACAAAAAACAAATGTAAACTTGTCAACCAAAAGCACTCACCCAAAACTAGTTGTTGGGTTAGTGATAGATCAAATGAGATGGGATTATTTATATAAATTCGAAAAATTATACTCAACAAATGGATTTAATCGATTAAAGGCCCAGGGATTTAATTGTGACAATACATTAATTACTCACCTGCCCACATATACTGCTGTTGGACATACCGGCATTTACTCTGGAAGCGTACCAGCCTATCATGGAATAGTTGGAAATAACTGGTATGACACTCAAACTGGAAAAATGGTGTATTGCACGGATGATACCACAGTTAGAACAATTGGAAGTGATACAAAGGCTGGATTAATGAGCCCCAAAAATATGCAGGTTGATGTTGTTGGTGATGAATTGAGACTTAGTAATAATTTTAAAAGTAAAGTAATTGGCATTTCATTAAAAGACAGAGGAGCTATATTACCCGCAGGACATAGTGCTAATGCTGCATTTTGGTTTGATGATGAAGCAGGGAAATGGATTAGCAGTAGTTACTACATGGACTCACTTCCCTCATGGGTGAATGCATATAATTCAATGCATAAGGCTGATGATTTAATGTCTAAAGATTGGAATACAATAATGCCTATTGAAAAATATACACTTAGTTCAACTGACAATAAAAATTATGAAGGAACTATTCCGGGAGAAAAAACAAATACTTTTCCGCATCAATTAAATCAAATTAAAGAAAAAAAATACAACGCTTTCAAATACACTCCATTTGCTAATAGCTTCAGCTTTGACTTTGCAAAAAATGCAATAGAAGCTGAAAAACTGGGGAAAACTGATGTGACTGATTTTCTTGCTTTGAGTATTTCTTCTACAGATTATATTGGCCACACATTTGGACCCAATTCAATTGAAATGGAAGACACCTATTTAAGACTTGATGCTGAAGTTGGATCTTTTTTACAATACTTAGACTCTAGTTTTGGAAAAGGAAATTATTTGTTATTCTTAACTGCTGATCATGGTGCAGCAAATGTTCCAGGATATTTAAATGAACATCAAATACCTGGAGGTACATTTAGCAACAAGGAGTTAATAAAAGAAATCAATGATTCTATTGCTATTGAATTCAAAATAAGTAATGCAGTGGTTAAAATTGAAAATGCTCAACTTTACCTTAATCCCTCAATCAAAAACGAATTAGGGAATGACAACAAAGTAATAAATAAAATCATTGAAATATTAATCAGTAAACCATACGTATCAAAAGCATTCCATCTTTCCTTAACTAATTTTTCGAATTTACCAGACCCCATTAACACGGCTATTGCTAACAGTTATTTTAAAAACAGAAGCGGTGATATTCAAATTATTCTTTCGCCCAATTATTTTGATGGTGGTAAAACAGGCACTACACATGGCTTATGGAATCCTTATGATGCGCATATCCCTTTGATTTGGTTTGGATGGAATATTAAATCAGGAAGAACTAATCATGAAATCCACATGACTGATATTGCTGCAACTCTTTCTGCCATATTACATATTCAAATGCCAAATGGATGTATAGGAAAGGTTATTGAAGATGTTACAAAATAATTACGTCTCCACAATTTTGAAAGTCCTTTTTCTATTTTTGTTATTAGATAAGGAATTAAACGTAATCACTAGTCTGTCCTTACAACATAAAGTTCAATTTTTGTGCTTTGTGATTTTGATTCATTGATGCTATCAATCGCGGTGTAAATTCAGAATTGGATGAATTAGGAAATACATCAATTTCTTTTGGTTTATTTGAATTAATAATGACAACCTTGTCATTTTCTCCAAGTAGATTAACATGGGTAATTGTTACATTGCAACAATTTTTAGCTATTACTCAATATTTAAAAATAGTACCCTAGTTTCTTTTCTAATTGAACGGTCAAATTTGGCAATTTATGTCTTTCTATTAAAAAACTATTTAGTTGTGAAATTTCTTTAAATATGTAATGCTTTTCCATTGCGCCTTGCAAGTATCCCGCGCCAGTGCTTCCTCCTGTTCCTACTCTTGTGCCAATCATTCTTTTCACCATATTTATATGCCTGTAACGCCAGTTGCCTAATTGATTGTCTATTTCAAGTAACTCATCTAATAATTGAAAAGGTAATTCCAATAATGGATAGCCTCTATATAACATGATAAACAAAGCTGATTGGCAAGCTTTATAGCTTAAATTTCTTTCGCTGTTTTCTTCAACACCATAAAATATCTGTTGAAAATATTTATGATTTTGGATTTCGTTTTCTGATAACCCATTTTTATAGATATTTTCATAATCACTCCAAAAGGAATGATTGTTTATTTTTTCATGATTTATTTGATACTCATCCCAATTATGCTGATCATTTAAAAAGGGCATTCTTTCAAGCCAATTATTAACAAGTATTAGCAAGGACTCGTGCGATTCAACAGACTTTATCGTGTTGATGTCTGCTTGTTTTAATTGAGAAGTATAATAATCTTGGCCGTGTCTGTGATCATATTTTAATCCCAACTTCGCTTCTATAATTTTAAATTGCCAGCTTTGAAAACCAGATGCAGGGCGCAGCAAATCTCTAAACTCCATAAAATCCATTGGAGACATGGTTTCTAAAATATCAATTTGCTGAACGAGTGTTTTTAGAATTGTAGTGATTCTTTTTAGTTGATGTACGATTATTTGTAAATCTCCTTTATTGTCATTTAAGCTCGGCTTCTTCATAGCAAGCATTACTGCATCTAATTCAAAAACAATTTGCTTGAACCACAACTCATAAGTTTGATGAATGATAATAAACAACATTTCATCATGAGCGGGCTTATTCCCTGTTTGGAAACTTATTGGATGCTGCGCGTTGATAATCTTTTCAAGCTCCAGATATTCGGAGTAATATATCTGTTTATCACTCATGTTTTTTTTGCAAACATAAGCAAAAGCCTGATTAGTTTTTCCTCAAAAAGCTGGAATTATCGTAAATCAACTACCTCTACATTTGGATGTGATTTAGCATCAAATACAAACGAGGCATCAGGTACAGGAGTGTTGGTTTTCATATTGCCAATAGAATAAGTATATCTATTCCCATTCTTTTCAAAAACTTTGGTTGTGTTAATTGTTCCATTATCTATATAAATCAAGATTTTTGAAAATGACTTTGATTTATCAAGAGGGGTTAATTCTAATTCATTCATTGATTTTGATCCGATTTTTACCAACCCATTTTTTTTATAACTAAAATCTTTATCATAAAAATTAGTAAACAATTTTTGAGGTGTTATTGAATTTGAAGAAGGGTCGTACTTATTAACTGTTACCTCATTTGCAGATTGATCATATGTCCATATATTACTTCCATCTGAATACATTTCCTGGCCAGTTAGTTTTATTTTGTATTTCAAACCTTTCATTGTTACAATACCTTTTTTATTCCCTAGATTTTTGCCAGCAGAGTTTTCTATTGTTAATGTGAAAGCAGCTTCAACTGTTTTGTAGTTTTTGAATTTCATTGTCACATCGTCAAGCATTTTTTTAGCTTCGGCAGATGTGTTATTGGATGCTTTAGAAACTTGAGCTATTGAGATACTTGTCATAAAAATTGAAGCAATTATGACAATTAGTTTTTTAATCATTTTATTTTTTTCGCAAAGTTAATTATTCGTATCCTTCTTTACCAAAATAATGAAGTTATTATTAAGAAAAGGCTGTTAATGTTTTGATTTTTTTGATACCAAAAGATAAGAGTCGCTAATCATGCTCTTTAATTGAAGTGTTGTTAATCTTCCATCCACCATTATTGTATTCCAGTGTTTTTTATTCATGTGGTATCCCGGCAAAACAGATTCAGGGTATCTTTCTCTTAACTCTATTGCAATTTCCGGATCACACTTCACATTAAATTGAGTTTCTAGAACATCTAGAGGCAACAACAAGAAAATTTTATTATTCGTTTTAAAGACCAATACAGATTCTCCAAAAGGAAAGCTTTCAATTACATGGTTTAGCGATAATGCAAAATTCCTGATTTCTTCTACGTTCATGAGCTTTTTAAACTAAAAATGCCTCCCGAAATGAGAGGCATTTAATAAGAATATTTTTAGTTTATCTGATTATAGTAACATCAGATTTGATTACAGTTTTCTTTCCAGTAGTTAAAGTGTATTCAATAACCGCGTAGTATGTTCCGTCTGGTAATTGATTTCCTTTATAAGAACCATCCCACTGATTTTGATAATCGCTGTTTTCATAAACTTTTGTTCCATATCTATTGTACACAACAACGTTAGCTTTTTCAAAACAGAATCTTCCATCATACACTTTCCATTTGTCATTGATACCATCTCCAT
>CANGGD010000079.1 GCA_947453295.1 Chitinophagaceae bacterium
GGTTTATTAGGGCCGATTTTAGGATTGTTACTTTTTAAGATATACAAATTCGGTATATTCTCATACAAAGAATTCTTTCAGTTTCTTTATCTTGAACCAGGTTATAGAACTTTATCAGCAGCACTAAGTTTGTCCCTTTTAGTGAATGCTATAATTTTCACGTTTTATATTAATTCGATGAAAGATAAAACAGCAAAAGGGGTTTTTATATCAACTTTAGTTTATGGTTTGATAATTTTATTAATCAAAACCTTTGCATAATTTTTCTCCCTTAGAAATCAAATTTCAAAAAATCTTTAAGAAAGGAATCTATAGCTAAATTTTTACAGCCTTTACAATTCTTCTTGAATTACCTTGTTGAACTTCAATGATGTAAGTTCCTTTAGACAAATCATTTCCAAATACGGTTTTTATATTTGGATTAATCATTAATGATTTTATTAAATTTCCTTCTAAACTATATACTTTAACAATACCTGGTAATTTATCATTGCTTATAAAATTTAAATTAAAATTACTAGCAGATGGATTAGGTGATATTGTGATTGTATTTTCTAAAATATCATTTGTTTGAGCAATTGGTAAAATTAATTTTGTTCCAGTTGGGCAAGACGTATGTGTTAGTGCTTGAGTTTTTGCTCCACTCATTACTCCACAATCAGAAATGCCTTTAACGGATAATGTACCGCCTGTATACCCTGAATTAAAGCTTACAGTTATACTTGAACTGTCGTTGTTAGAATCAGTAATAGAAACATGTAGAGGTAATGTCCATCTATATTTTACGGTAGCAGCACTAGTAGAAGTTGCTGTGCCATTAACAGCTGTAAAGATTGATGTACTCCCAATGCAACCATTAAATGTTGTAGAAGAAGTTATGCTTTTAGGAGTTAAAGGTGTGTATTTTAATGAGATTGATTTAGCTGCACTCAAAACTCCACAAGCTGATTGAGTTTTAACGGCAATTACACCACCAGTAGCATAACCTGTATTATATTTTATTTTTACTAAAGAACTATCTGAATTTCCTGAGATGATGGAAGTATTTTTAGGGATTGTCCATCTAAAAACACTTACGGTACTTTGTGATGTTGAAGGAGAATTCGAGGTAGCAGTATATTCTACTTCATCATTAATACAGGGTTGGAAATTTCCACTTGCAGAAGATAAAGTATTGACTGTTGGTGGAGTAGCTAAACCATTAAGTACAATATTTTTCCCTATACTCATTGAACAAGGGGTCACAGATTTTACAGTTAATGTATCATTAGTATAACCATTCAAAAACGAAATATTAACAACAGTATCATTTACACCTGAACCATTAGGATGAGAAATAGATGCATAAGTACCATTTTTAAAAGACCAATTATAAGAAGTTGCATAGGCTACTTTTTTAATTCTATATGTTTCTGAAGTAAGTCCACATACATTGGTTACTGCTGGGGTATTTGGAATAAAAGACTTTTGAATTGCAGTTGGAGTTACAGAAGTCCTTTTGTATACAATAATTGATTTTGTTGCAGAATTCACATTGCAATTATTAGATCCTTTAACTGTGATTGTACCTGATGTGAAACTACTTAAAAATTTTACGTTGATAGAAGTGTCACCTTGGCCATTGATTATTTGACATCCAGTAGGAACCGTCCAAGTGTAACTAGATGCATTAGTAATTTTATTGATTTTATAGTTAATTAAGCCACTTTCTGACTCTGTGCCTATAGAACTACAAACATCTGAAATGCCTGAAATTGTAGATGAATTATTTAAAACATCGTTACTTGAGAATTTCACATAAACACTATCTAAATCAAAGCATGAATTTTGGTAAACAGTACAATAATACCATCCATTAGAATTCACAACTGTTGTTTGTGTTGTGTCAATATTACTCCATAAAAATTTATTGTAAGTATTCCCTGCATCTAAAGTAATTGAAGTATTGCAAGAATAAATGGTATCCACCGAATTATTTAGGTTAAAATTCAAATTACATTTTTGACCATAAACACATCTTACTGAAAAACCTGATTTTTTATTTTCAGAATATCGAAACATCAAATCGCTATTATATTTTAAACATCTACTATAAGGGTATCCATATAAATCCATTTCTGAAGTCCAAAATTTTGTTGTAGATAAAGGATTGGATGAAAATTTCCCATTTTCAAGTCTAACTCCAGCAGGTAGTGCTGTAAAACCAGTTTCATTAGTCCCTTCCGAAAAAATATCAAATTTCCAATGATCGTTTCCTGACTCTTTTAAATTCTTTCCGGCAATTAAATAAGTACCAGCATCTCTAGTTAAAATACCCCATTCCGTTTCTTTAGAAATGTGCCATCCATTAGGAGCCAAACCTCTAGGATCATTTACTGCATAGAAATTATATAATCTACCATAAGTTTCAGCATAAGTAGCACTATCATTATTATACCAACACCAAGCACCACTTGTAAGATTTGACCATTCGACTGAATCAGATACTTTTGGAATAGGATCACCGTTTTGGTAGGTAGTAACTGATAAATTTTTCAACATCCAAGTTTGGCTTCCAATTGTTACAGATGGAATTGATTGAGAAAATGAGGATGTGAAAAGTAACAGTGTGGAGAAGATTGTTGTTAAAATAAATTTCATAGTAAAAAATTGTAACTATTCAGTCATACAAATATAATTGAAAAGTTTTATTTCCGATAGTTATGCACATTTTTTTTCTGTTTTAAAAATTTCGGTTTTTTTGCTGCTTTTTTTGTGTAGAACTAATTGAATTTGTTGATTAAAATGCTTTGCTACATTGTGTTTTGTCGTTTCTATGTTATTTCTTTGTGTTCACAAATACTATAATTTTTTGGATACAAAAATCTTAATAGAATCGCTCTTAAACCAAATAAACCATCTACAACATGCTTTAGATAGGTTAGCTGCAGAGAACATTTCCTTAAATTCAAAGTTGTCTGTACTCAAGAATAAAAAGAACAGCAATAATTCTCATACACCTCCATCAAAAGATGAAAATCGTCCGTTAAGGAACCAAAGTCTTCGTGAAAAATCAGATAAAAAAGTTGGCGGACAACCTAATCACGAAGGTAAAACCCTTGAATGTTCTGGAGTAATTGATGAAGTAATTGAACATCTCCCAGGATTTTGTAATTGCTGTGGCGAAGACCTCAAAAATGTACCAGAAGATTTAATTGAAACACGTCAGGTAATTGATATTCCCGTTATAAAACCCATTTGTACTGAGCACCGAATTTACCGCAAAACATGTTCATGCGGACACCAAATGGAAAGTAAATTTCCAACTTATGTTTCAGCTAAGATACAGTATGGAACAAGTGTAGAATCACTTATAGGATACCTACATACAAGACAATACATGCCGTACAAAAGAATGCAGGAATTTTTTAATGATGTTATGGATTTGCCGGTAAGCGTTGGCGGTATAAATAATATATTAAATCGACTCGTGCTAAAAGCTAAGCCACATTACGAACAAATAAAAAAACGTCTTTACCAAAGTCAGTTTATAGGAACTGATGAGACAGGCATAAAAGTAAATGGAGAAAATAATTGGATGTGGACGTGGCAAAATGAAGACCTTACTTTTATTGTTCACTCAGATAATAGAGGATCTAAAACAATTGAAGATAATTTTTCTGAAGGATTGCCTAATGCTGTTTTACAACATGATAGGTTTGCATGTCACTTTAATTGCGACGCTTTGCACCATCAAATTTGCACGGCTCATTTGCTTAGAGATTTGAAATATATCGTTGAACTTTACAGCGATTGTACATGGGCTGTTGAAATGAAAGCTTTACTTACAAATGCAATACAGCTCAAAAAAGTATTGACCTCAAAAGATTATTACGGTCAATGCAAAGAACGCGAAAAATTACAACTACAATTAGAACAATTGATTGTAATGGAAATTGACGCAGACCATAGTAAAGCAAAAACGCTGCAAAAAAGCTTATTGAAACATCAACAATACATCCTGTATTTTTTATACCATCCCAAAGTGCCACCCGACAATAATGGCTCCGAAAGAGCAATCAGAAATATTAAAGTAAAACAAAAAATATCAGGACAATTTAAATCTATTAATGGGGCTAATGGTTTTGCTATTTTAAGGTCTGTTGTTGACACATCTATAAAATCAGGTCAAAACATTTTGAATGCTTTAATGACCGTTGCTAAATTAGGGACTGAATAGTTACGATTTAAAATTATCCGCCCACCATTTAAATGGTGGGCGGATTTTGTTATTGTATCGTCCTGAAAAAAGATAACCTCAAAACTAACTATACGAAATTGTTAAAAGCTGTCCTTATATATTTAACTACGAATCCGCGATAATTGCGCATTTGAAGTGTGGAGCTGCAGCGATTGAGTTCAAAATTTTGGGAGTAAGTGGAGGGCTTGATTAAGCTACTTATCGAATATCATCCATTATCTTAAGGCCAATAGCATAGTATACATCTTTCATGTGTTTAAAACTGCACAATCTTCTTCAAAGTTTTTGACCTCCATTAGATAAAACACAAAAATGAATAGATGCTGAAGCCAATGCTTTTATAACTATTTTATAAGGCAGATCATTGTTGTATGTCGATTTGTTGTGGCTAAATATTGATTGGAACAAAGCATCTTATAAAGGCAAAGCCTCTTGGATTACATATCAAATTATGCTGCCCCTGAGCGCTAATAACATGTCGCGATTATTATTTTGCATCGAGCAGAAAAGTTTTAGCTCTCTCTACTTTCTTCAAGTTCAGTCTACAAATGTTGCTGAAACAAAGCATTATTTACTAAATAATTGTTTTGGCGCAACGGTTTACAGTGATTCTAAATTATTTAAATCCCCAGATATAATAATCGCTCAATTTTTCTACGTAAAAATTTGTTGAGCATTTAGTTTTAAAATGATAGTAATACTATTATATTTGCAATTAAAACAATCAAATGGACGTCTTGTTACCCAATTTGAAAATAAAAGTAAGTGATGGATTATTTCAAATTGATCCATTTACAAGTAAATTAGGAAAAAAAATAATTTTTCATTCTGTTGAAATGATTACAGAACTGGGATTTGAGAAATTCACTTTTAAAAAACTTGGCGAGTATATAGGCTCGCCTGAGGCTTCTATTTATAGATACTTTAAAAGTAAAAATCAGCTCCTTTTTTATCTAATTTCTTGGTACTGGGGCTGGATGGAATGCAGGTTGATTTTAGAAACTGCCAATATATCTTCTCCAATAGTAAGATTAGAAAAATCTATCGCTTTGGTTTTATCTAATGCTGACGAGCATCTTGTTATTGAAGAAGTTGAAATTTATAAATTGCATCAAATTACAATTTCTGAATCCATAAAAACGTATTTAAAAAAAGATGTTGACACTTCAAATAAAGAAGGTGCATTTTCAAATTACAAACAATTTGTTGAACGCGTTTCAAAAATTATTAATGAAATTAATCCCGATTATAAATATCCCCAAATGCTTCTAACTACCATCTTTGAAGGCGCTCATTTGCAAGTTTTTTTTGGAGAACATTTGCCTCGGTTAACAAACAAGCAAAATACTCCAGATTACATCACAAAATTTTATATTAACCTTGCACTACAATCGATAAATAGTTCATTATGAAAACACCGTATCAACGTTTTTGGCTTTTACTAAAGCCCGATAGCAAAGAGATATATCAAGTTTATACGTATGCTTTTTTTAAAGGTATAATCGCACTTTCTTTGCCTATTGGAATTCAATCCATTATCAACCTAATTCAAGGAGGAAGCGTTTCTATTTCATGGATGGTGCTTGTTTTTATTGTAACACTTGGCATTGCATTAGGTGGCTACATGCAACTCATGCAGATGAGAATTATTGAAACCATCCAACAGAAAATATTTACACGTGCTGCATTCGACTTTACCTTCAGAATTCCGAAAATAACTTTTGAACAAATTTACAAGCATTACGCGCCTGAACTGATGAATCGTTTTTTCGATGTGCTCACTCTACAAAAAAGCCTTTCGAAAATTATTGTCGATTTCTCAACGGCTATCCTTCAAATTATTTTCGGTTTAATCTTACTGTCGTTATATCATCCTTTCTTTATTTTATTTAGTATTTTATTGATTGTTCTAGTTTTTAGCATTATAAAATTTACGAGTAAAAAAGGATTGGAAACAAGCTTAGATGAGTCGAAATATAAATACAAAGTTGTTTCCTGGTTAGAGGAATTAGCCAGAGTAAAAGACAGTTTTAAACTTGCTGGCGTTTCAAATCTTCCTAAGTTAAAAACAGATGAACGCGTTTTGGGCTATTTAGAATCTAGGGAAAATCATTTTCAGGTCCTTAAAAAACAATACATTTTACTTTTATTATTCAAAATAATAGTAGCATTAGGTTTGTTGATTGTTGGCGGTTTATTGGTGTTGAATCAACAAATGAATATTGGTCAATTTGTGGCTGCTGAAATTATTATTTTATTGGTTATTGACTCTTCAGAAAAAATAATTTTAAATCTTGAAAATATTTTTGACATCCTAACATCTTTAGAAAAAATAGGACAAATAACCGATTTGGAGTTGGATAATCAAAGCAACAATTCAACATTAAATCATGATATTAATTCGCCAATTCAAGTAGAAATAAAAGACTTGAGTTTTGCATATCCAGGAAGAACTAGAACCATTATAAAAAACGTAAATTATCATTTCAAAGCAAATCTTAATTACTGCATTACAGGTAATAATGGTTCTGGAAAATCAACGCTAATGCATTTAATCTGTGGATTATACCAGCCTCGATCTGGCAGGATTTGCATTAATGGGTTGCCCATAAATAATTACAATATCGATGAGCTATATAAACTAATGGGAAATGGCTTGGGTGAAGAAACCATATTTGATGGAACATTATTAGAGAATATTACTTTAGGGAGAGCGTTTGTAAATATAGAAAACGTATTGTGGGCTTTAGAACAAGTTCACCTTACTGAGTTTGTAAAAGAATTGCCTAATGGATTAGATACATTAATTGAAATCGGAGATCGACTTTCACAAAGTATCATTCAACGAATCATAATCGCCAGAAGCATCGTTAATAAGCCCAAATTATTGTTGCTTGAAAATCAAATGGATTTTATTAATGAAAATGAAAGAAACAAAATCATAGACTTTTTAACGAATAAATCAAATGGTTGGACATTAATCAGTATTTCCAATAATAAATATCTCCAACAAAAATCTGATGCGATAATTATTATGAAAGATGGAGAGATTTTAGATTCGCCTTTAAGACTTTAAGATATTAATTAAGAAATGTTAAAGGTTAATCATTGTACTTGATTTGAAAAATTATTATTTTAAAACATAAGTATTTTTTAGGAAAAACAATATGCTGAATATTACACACAACACCATAAATGATAAAGCTTATTTGGAGAATTCAAGTTCTTTCCAATTATTAGCGGCACGCATTAACAATAGAAAGTTGATTAAGTTTCTTTATGTGCTTGGAGCAATTTTACTGCTCTTGCTTTTTTTGCCATGGACTCAAAACATTAGATCCATTTCGAACGTAACAGCGCTTAAGCCAAATCAACGACCACAAACCATTCAATCAATAATAGCTGGAAGAATTGAAAAATGGTATGTTCAAGAAGGTCAGTTCGTTAATAAAGGGGATACGATTTTGTTTTTAAGCGAAACTAAATCAGAGTATTTAGATCCTGATTTAATACGAAATACAGAACAACAATTAAAATCAAAAGAATTTGCTGTGAAATCTTATATGGAGAAAGTAAAGGCAAATGACAATCAAATTGATGCGATGACTAACGCGCGTAAATTAAAATATGAGCAGGCGCAAAATAAACTCATACAAGCTAATTTGAAAGCTAAAATTGATAGTACAGAACTTACGGCCGCACAAGTAAATTATAAAATTGCAAAAGAACAATTGCTTCGGATGGAAGAGCTGTATAAAGAAGGATTGAAATCATTAACAGAGCTAGAAACCCGAAGATTGAAATTGCAGGAAACTCAAGCTAAGTTGATAGCTCAAGAAAATAAATACATTTCCAGTAAAAATGAAATTTTAAATGCTAAAATAGAATTGCAAAGTATTAATGCAGATTACATGGATAAGATATCAAAATCAGAGGCTGAAAAATTTGCAACACTTTCAAATATGTATGATGCAGAAGCAACAGTTACGAAATTGCAAAATCAATTTGTGAATTATAGTATCCGATCTGGCATGTATTATATTTTAGCGCCACAAGATGGCTACATTACTCAAGCGATTCAATCAGGTATTGGCGAAACAATTAAAGAAGGGGATGAAATTATTAGCATTATGCCTTCAGATTATGAATTAGCCATTGAAATGTTTGTGGAGCCAATGGACATTCCGTTGTTGGAAATTGGTCAGCATGTGCAAATTCAATTTGATGGTTGGCCTTCAATATTTTTTTCAGGTTGGCCTGGAATATCATATGGAACTTATCGCGGAAAAATAGTTGCGATAAATAATTTTACCAATGAAAATGGAAAATACAGAGTGCTCGTTTCGCACGATAAGAATTTTCCTGCTTGGCCAAAGGAAATAAGAATTGGTGCTGGTGCCAAATCCATGACGCTACTTAAGGAGGTGCCCATTTGGTATGAACTATGGCGTAAAATTAATGGGTTCCCTGCAGATTATTACAAGCAAAACACAAATCAAATTAAGGTCAAAAATATTAATAATGCTAAAAAGTAAATTTGGGTTTATGTTAATACTAGTTTTTATTGCTTCAATTAGTTTTGGGCAATCAGATACTAGTATTAAATTGAGTTACGCCAATTTTTTACA
>CANGGD010000080.1 GCA_947453295.1 Chitinophagaceae bacterium
TACACTTGGTACTTTTTCAATAATCTCAATTCCAACAAAAATCATTAATATAACTACGTATATCATTTGCTGATTCTCTGAAATAAAATTTAATATTTGATTCATTTGTATAAGTTTAAACGTTTAGTAGGTTTGGTATGTTTATGAGTTTTATGAGATTTGAAGGTTTAAGGGGTTTAATGGTTTAATAAGTTTAAGGGTTGTATTCGTTTTATTAACCAATCAACTCACTAACCAATCAACTGCTTTACTCTTTCGTTGGTCACTTCACCATTATGAGCAACACAAGTACCTAGAACCAAATCATCTTCAAAATTCAAATTCAATTGACCTTCTTTTGTGATGATCAATTGTAAGAAGTTGAGAATATTTTTACCGTATAATTTACTGGCATCGCTTGGCATTGAACCTGCAAGAGAAGAATTACCAACGATTGAAACACCATTCACAACTACAGTTTCATTGTTTTTTGTAAAATCAGTATTACCTCCTGTTGATGCGGCTAAGTCTATAATAACTGAGCCATTCTTCATTTGCTCAATCATTTCTTTTGTTATTAAAATTGGCGCTTTTTTACCAGGTATTTGAGCTGTAGTAATTACTATATCTGCTTTTGCAACGCTTTCTGCAATTTTAGCTTTTTGTCTTTGTATAAATTCTTCTGATTGTTCAACCGCATAGCCGCCTGCTTTAGAAGCATCTGCTGCTCCTTCTACTTCAACAAATTTTGCACCTAAACTCATTACTTCTTCTTTCACTGCAGGTCTTGTATCAAATACTTCAATTACCGCACCTAATCTTTTTCCAGTAGCAATAGCTTGCAAGCCTGCAACACCGGCACCTAAAATCAACATTTTCGCTGGCGCAATACTTCCGGCTGCCGTCATGAACATAGGGAAATATTTTGGATAGAGATTCGCAGCTAATAAAACAGCCTTATAACCAGCAATGTTAGCCTGACTACTTAACACATCCATGCTTTGAGCGCGCGTAGTTCTAGGAAGCATATCCATGCTAAAAACGGTGCAATTGTTTTTCGACCAAGATGAAATCGCTTGATAATTAAACAAGGACTGAAAAAAACCAACCAATACTTTTCCTTTTACAACAATTGTATCTGCATCGTTAAGTGGGTTGATTGTTACGATAATGTCTGCTTTTTGCAACACTTCATCTCTTGTTACTATGCTTGCTCCGGATTCTTGATATTTAGAATCTGTAGCAAATGCTCTTTCTCCGGCACCAGATTCAACAATCAAATCGGCATTCAACTTTTTTAATAATGAAATGTGCTCTGGAAGAAGCGATGTACGAGTTTCAAAAGAAGGTTCTTTTAATAAGCCTATAATCATAAAAAAAATTAAGTGGCTCGAAGGTACGAAAAATTAAAATCGAATCGTAAAATGCTGTTCTTCTTTCAATTCTTTTTTCAAAAAAACTAGTCCAATAAAAAATAAATCTATTGTGAGTTGCACTTGAGGATGTTTTTTTATTTCGCTCCAAGCGCTCTCCATTCCTGCACTCCAGTGGATATCATCAAAAATAAAAAAGGTGTTGTTGGAAGATTTAAGAAGCAGTAATTCGAAATATTGCAAGGTGGAATTCTTCTGGTGATTGCCATCAATAAATGCGAAATCGATTCCTTCTAATTCATTCAAAACGTCCGGTAAGGTTCTCGAAAATTCTCCTTGATGCAGGGTGACATTGTTGACTTGTAGTTTGGAGAAATTAGTTTTGGCGATGTTTGCTATCGAAGCGGAGCCTTCAAAAGTATTTACTTTTCCAAGCGGATTAGCTTTTGCTATGTAGGAAGTTGTAATTCCGAAGGAGGTGCCGATTTCAATGATATGAATAGGTTTGTAATAGGCAACAATGCGATGAATTATTTGAGCATATTTTTTGGGCTTGAGTGAAGTAGCCGCTATTCTGTGGATGCTTCTTTTGTTTTTTTTAATTATTGATGAACCCGCTCCAAAATCCTCCACTTCGATAATCTCTTTTCTTTTCAACAAAAATTGCCTGCGCGATTCTATTTCCTTTGCACATTCAATTGTTTTTCTATTGTTCAATACTTTTTTTACAAAATCAAAAACAAACGGAGAATGAATGCCGTGGCCCTTCCCATTCAGAGAAGTGAGCTGATACTGTAAATACTTTTTTATTATGGTGAATGTTGAATACAATGGAATGGTTTAAAATGTTTAAATCGCTGCGCTTGTTTAAGAAGTTTAAGGTTTAAAGTTTAAGGTTTAAGAGGTTTGTAAGTTTAAGAAGTTTAAGGTTTAAGAAGTTTAGAGTTTAAGGTTTAAAGTTTAATAGTTTAACGGTTAAAAACATTTTCACTTTGCGCGCCTTGCTTCTTTGCTTGCATTGCGTGAAAAAAATACTCGAAGTGTTTTTATTGTTCAATTAGTTATGAGGTTTAAAGTTTAATCCTTCAAACTGATTTGTCATCACCCCTTTCCCACACCTGAAACGAATAATCAAATGCATGTTTTTCATCCGAATAAAATTTATTACTTGAAATCATTTTCCATTCTTCTTCATTGATTTCAGGAAAAAAAGTATCTCCTTCCACGTTAGTATGTACCCTTGTTAAATAAATCCTATTGCTCATAGACATACTTTCTTTATAAATTTCTCCTCCTCCTATAATAAATATTTCTTTAAAACCTTCTTCAGTTGCAAGCTGAATGGCAGCCTCAACACTTTCGGCTGTTAACACATTTTCCGCTTGCCAGGTTTTTTGCTTGGTAATCACGATGTTTACTCTTCCGGGCAAAGGTTTATTTACAGATTCAAAAGTTTTTCTGCCCATTATTACAACACCACCCCATGTAGTATTTTTAAAAAACTTCAAGTCGTTTGGTAAATGCCAAAGCAATTGATTGTCTTTTCCAATGGTATTGTTTTCAGCAGCTGCAACTATTAATGAAATCATGATGTATGTTGAATTGTTTGATAAAGTTAACCAATCGGATGCTTATTTTACTTGTAATGAAATATCTCCGGTAGAATATGTTCTGATTAGTAATTCGTTTTTTAATGGGTAAATATCTAAAATATTTAATTCTTTTACATTACCCTTGAGCAACATCCCCTCAGCAATTTTTTTATTCAATTGAAGTTGAAGATTTGCCTTTGCAGTATTTATTTGAGCAGTATAATCTAAGGCAGCAGCGGCTTTTATTTTTTCTGTTATCTTTCCTTCAAAAAACCAGTCTGCTATTTTTAATAACAAGTTTTTCGATTGCAAATTGAATGATAAGTCCGGTATTGTTATTTTGTTATTTTTATTATCTATTTGAGGAGTGCCTTCTAAATAAACAATTCCTTTTTTGCTTCCTGAAAAGGTAAGGATCAAAACTATTTTTGTCAACTCCGATCCTAAAACTTTGATCCCATCAATTATTATTTTTTTGCCACCCACTTTATATACTGTATTTGCAAATTGTTTATTGAGCAATTCTGATAATTCTTGATACGGAGCATGAATATCTAATGCTATATTAAACCCTTTGGCTTCAGTTGGTTTTATTAAATTGGGTATTAGTTTTTTCTCCATAAGTTTCGGACGAATGGTAATATCCGGACTACATTGAACGCCTAAATTGAAAGTCAAATCACTCCCTTTCATATTTGATTTTGAAACAGATAATTCTTGTGGATTTAAATGCAAGAAACCAATTTCGCCAATGGATTGCTCGCTAGATAAAGTGTTCCAAAAGTTTTGAACGTAATCTTTTAATTTAAACTTCGCTGTTTCCTGGTCAACTTTTTTTGCTAAATCTTTTAAAGGAGGTTTAATTGCCTCTATTAATTTATCTGTAATCTCGTATTTCAAAAAACTTATTTTGCATGGATCAATGGGCGTTAAATAATCCAATGATGTTTTCGTTTGTATTATATAGTTAGGAAGTATATTGATTTCGGATTTATAACCTATGGATATTTTCCTCATTGCTTCATTTACTCCGCAACTAAAAGCTGGAGTCGCTAATATGCATTTATCATAAACGCATTTTGAGCAATAGCTTCCAGATAATTTGTACTGGCCATCAATGTGCAGATTTAAAAAATTTGAATTTCCTGAAAAACTAAAAGGGTTTCTATTAAAGGTATATGCATATCGAATTCCTTCACAAGGGTGCTCTTCTCCGCTGAATTCTTTAGGCATAGAATCTTCCGCCATTTTAAAAAATGGATTCAAATCAACATTAATGGGTATATTGATGGTTGACACAGGCTGAGAAATGGCAGGAGGCTTAATTTCTTTTAATGTTGGTGCAATGGGCTGTATGGTTTTGCAGGATGCAAGCATCCATACACCAAAACATACAATCAATAAGTACTTTATTGAATTCAATGTTACTTTTCTTTGATTTTAAACTGCTACTGGAGCTTTTATTCCTGGGTGTGACTGATAATTTTCTAAAGCAAAATCTTCATATTTGAATTCGAAAATATCATTCACAGATGAATTGATTTTCATTTGAGGTAATGGGTATACACTTCTGGTTAATTGAAGATCTGCCTGCTCAAAATGATTATTATATAAATGAACATCACCAAAAGAATGAACAAAATCACCATATTGCAAATCACAAACCTGAGCAATCATCATGGTCAGTAAAGCATAGGAGGCAATATTAAATGGAACACCCAAAAAAACATCAGCGCTTCTTTGATACAATTGACAACTCAATTTTCCATCGGCTACATAAAATTGAAACAAGCAATGGCAAGGCATTAATTTCATTTTTGGTAAATCGGCCACATTCCATGCAGATATAATCATTCTGCGACTATCGGGGTTGGTTTTGATCGTGTGGATTAATTCTTTTACCTGATCTACAACTACACCATTAGCACCTTCCCAACTTCTCCATTGTTTGCCATAAACAGGACCTAAGTCGCCATTTTCATCAGCCCACTCGTTCCATATAGAAACATTATTTTCTTTTAAATAAGCAATATTAGTTTCTCCTTTTAAAAACCACAACAGTTCGTAAATGATGCTTTTTAAATGCGTTTTTTTTGTAGTAACTAACGGAAATCCTTCAGCTAAATTAAACCTCATTTGATAGCCAAAAACACTTCTTGTGCCGGTGCCTGTTCTATCACTCTTGTCTGTTCCGTTGTCTTTTATGTGTCTTAATAAATCTAAATATTGCTGCATGGGTGCAAAGTAAATTAAAAGTGAAAAGTAAAAAGTAAAAAGTAAAAATAAATTTCCACATTAGACATCAGTTTAAAAGATTTCATAAGTTCTAAAGGTTTATTAGGTTCAAAAGGTTTAGTAGGTTTCGACTTCTCCTTCAACTAATCACCAATCAACCATTAAATCCTTCTATTTCACGCAAAGTCCGCAAAGGTGCAAGGTGGCAAAGTGAAAAATCAAAAGTAAAAATTTAAAATGCAACAATGAACAACGAACCATAAACAACAAACATTCTCAAACACATCAACTAATCAACCAATCAATCAGTATATTTGCCTATTAATTGAATCATGAGCAAAAAAGGAAAAGTTTTAGTGGCAATGAGTGGCGGTATTGATAGTACCGTGGCTGCACTTATGCTTCACAAACAAGGGTATGAAGTAATTGGAATTACCATGAAAACATGGGATTATGCAACAAGTGTGGGCGTTAATAACAAAAAAGAAACTGGCTGTTGTAATTTAGATAGTTTTAATGACGCGCGAACAGCTGCTGTGGAACACGGTTTCCCTCATTTTATTTTAGATATAAGAGAAGAGTTTGGAGATTTTGTAATAGAAAATTTCGTAGAAGAATATATAGCAGGTAGAACTCCCAATCCCTGTGTAATGTGTAATACGCATATTAAATGGCGCGCATTATTAAAAAGAGCAGATGCAATGAATTGCGAATTTATAGCAACCGGGCATTATGCTCAAATACACCAACATACCAATGGTAGATATTTTCTGAGTAAAGGGAAGGATGAAACAAAAGATCAAAGCTATGCTTTGTGGGGATTGCAACAAGATTTGCTAAGTAGAACTATTTTGCCTTTGGGGATGTATCATAAAACTGAAATCAGACAAATGGCACATGATTTTGGTTATCCTGAATTGGCCAAAAAAAATGAAAGCTATGAAATTTGTTTTGTGCCCGACAATGATTACAGAGGCTTCTTAAAAAGAAGAGTTGAAGGGTTAGAAGAAAAAGTTGCCAACGGAAATTTTGTTGATCAACAAGGAAAATTTTTAGGCAAGCATAAAGGGTATCCATTTTATACAATCGGACAAAGAAAAGGACTGGATATAGCACTTGGAACGCCTGCCTTTGTAACTGCAATCATACCTGAAACAAATACAGTTGTATTGGGTGCAGAGGAAGATTTAAACAGAACAGAAATGTTTGTAGATAAAATCAATTGGATAAAATATGATGGATTGAGTGATGGGATGGAAGCAACAACAAAAATCAGATACAAAGACAAGGGCGCATTGAGTAATTTATATCAATCAGACAATCGAATAAAAGTTGTATTTTACGAAGAAGTAAAAGGAGTAGCCCCTGGTCAAAGCGCAGTTTTTTATGAAGGAGATGATGTAATAGGAGGGGGCATTATTCAAAGGGAAATAAAGAATTAGAGAATTAAAAATTAAAAATTAAAAAGTAAAAAGTAAAAAGTAAAAACTGATGAATCAACTATTTTCATTTTAACTTCTCTATTTTAAGTTTTGTATTTTGCATTTTTATTTTTGACTTAAAAATTTTCTCATGAAAAAGATGCTCAATTTTTCGATTTTCAATTTTTTCTTTTTAATAGTATCATTTTTCATTTTTACTTTATCCGCATGCAATAAAACAGAAACATTTGTATCGCCTTCACTAAATGATTACTTCCCACTTCAAACAGGAAAATATATTTCATATCAATTAGACTCACTTGTGTATTTGTCATTTGGCACAAGAGACACAACCATTTCATACCAAGTAAAATACCAGGTTGATTCATTAATTACAGACAATTTAGGAAGGCCAGCATATAAGGTAATTCGTTTTATCAGAAAAAACCAACAGAACACCTGGCGTCCAGAAGCCACACTATTGGCAATAGCAACGGAAAAAAACATTGAGTGGGTAGAAAACAATTTGCGATTTGTAAAATTACAATTGCCAATAATAAATAACTTTTCATGGTTGGGAAATAGTTACATTGATACCTATTCTGGCAATTCTCCATTTAGATATTTAGATGCTTGGGACTATACATATAGCAATGTTGGAGACACCGCTACAATTGGAAATCAATTTTTACAAAATACACTTACTGTCAATCAAAGAGATGAGGAAGTAGGGCAAGTGACCGATCCGCTGAGTTATAGTGAAATCAATTATGCTCAAGAAAAATATGCCAAAGGAATTGGTCTAGTTTACAAAAAGTTTTTTCACAAAGAATATCAGCCCAATAATGGCGGATATGCTGCAGATGGTTCTTATGGTGTAACATACACTATGATTGATCACAATTAATTTTGGTTTCAAAAAAGAGTTTAAATTCAATGAACATACTTATCAGAAAGGCTATTAAAGAAGATTGCGAAAGCATCATGTTGCTCATAAAAGAATTAGCTGATTATGAGAAAGCACCCAATGAAGTAACAGTAGATTTTAATCATTTTGTAGAAAGCGGATTTGGCGAAAAACCAGTTTGGTGGGCTTATGTGGCTGTTGCGGAAAATGAAAATAGTATATCCACTATCGTGGGGTTTGCGTTGTATTATATCAGATACAGCACATGGAAAGGCCAAAGACTTTATCTCGAAGATATTATTGTAACTGAATCTATGCGTGGTAAAGGGATTGGGAAGCTATTGTTTGACCAGATGATTGAAGTTTGTCAAAATGAAAATTATCAAGGAATGACTTGGCAAGTGTTGAACTGGAATGAACCGGCTATTAATTTTTACAAAAAATATAAAAATGCAAGTTTTGATGATGGCTGGTTAAACGGAAGTTGGCAGCCCTCTTAAACTCATTGATTATTAACAACCCATTTTTGTATCTTCGTTTTCAACAAAACTCAAATATTATGACATTACTTTCAGAATTTTGGTGGCTAATCATTCTTGGCGTTATCATTTTCACTGGATTATTTACAGTTAACCAAGGCACGATTGCAGTGATAACAAGGTTTGGAAAATATGCAGGTATAAAAAGACCTGGATTGAGATTTAAAATCCCATTGATTGATCAAGTATATAAAAGAGTAAGCATTCAAAATCGTTCTGTAGAATTGGAATTTCAGGCGGTTACAGTAGATCAGGCAAATGTTTATTTTAAATCAATGCTTTTGTATTCAGTTCAAAATGAAAATGAAGACACAATTCAAAATGTGGCCTTTAAATTTATTAGCGATAAAGATCTAATGCAGGCTTTAGTGAGAACGATTGAAGGAAATATCAGAGCATTTGTTGCAACCAAAAAACAATCAGAAATTTTATTATTACGAAGAGATATTGTTGAGTTTGTTAAAGAACATGTAGACGCTTCTCTCGAAGATTGGGGTTATCATTTAATGGATTTACAAATCAATGACATAACATTTGATCAGGCGATAATAGAAAGTATGAGTAAAGTGGTAGCTAGCAATAATTTAAAAGCTGCTGCCGAAAACGAAGGCCAGGCCTTATTGATAACAAAAACTAAAGCGGCTGAGGCAGAAGGTAATGCCATTAA
>CANGGD010000081.1 GCA_947453295.1 Chitinophagaceae bacterium
ATTTCAATGCATGCTTACGCTCAACCTCATAATCATCATTTAATGTTTTTAATTTTTCATCTAATAAACTAGCTAACACTTCTTTGTCAATTTTCTCATTACAAGCTACATACCATTTATGGCCAAAAAAGTTGCCATCAGGCACACCCGTTACAGTGAATTCTGGTATAGAAATATTCAATTCGTTTGACACCAAGTCAATTGCCTTGTTCATATTATCAACGCTTAAATGCTCTCCTACTAAACTTAGAAAATGTTTTGTTCTGCCTGTGATAATAATTTCAGTTCTTTCTTTATCTACTAATTTTACTGTATCTCCAATTGCATACCTCCAAGCACCTGCGTTAGTACTAATTAAAAGAGCATACTCTTTATGTTCTTCTATTTCGTGAATCATATATGCTTGCGGATTCTCAATCATATTGCCCTCGCTGTCAAAATTGTTGTCATCAAAAGGCACAAACTCAAAGAAAATATTATTATTAATGGAAAGCGACATTCCCTTAGCATCTTGTCTGCTTTGATACGCTAAAAAACCTTCGCTGGCAAGATACGTTTCTATATAAGTTAATGGCTTACCCATCAATCTTTCAAAACCTTTTTTATAGGGTTCCATTGCTACTCCACCATGAACATAAAATGCCAAATTTGGCCAAAGCTCATGTATGTTTTTCAACTGATATCTTTCAATTATTTTTTCTATGCACAATTGCAACCAAGCAGGCACACCGATAATGAAACCAATATCCCAATTAGGAGCATTTTCTACTATTTCATCGATTTTCTTGGACCAGTCTTTTTCTCTGGCAATTTTTTTACCTGGCTTATACAATCCTAATCCCTGAAACCAAAAAGGGAGGTTCTTTTGTTGTATGCCACTTAAATCACCGGCAAAATAGGTAGGCCCTTTTTGCAATTGAGTGCTTCCCCCTAACATTAACCAACCTTTTCCTATGGCACTTTTTGGCACATTATCATATTTGGTTAAACTTACTAGCTGTCGTAAACTAGTTATGGTATTGCTTTTTATGAGCTCTTTAGTAATGGGAATATATTTAGATGCCGCTTCACTTGTTCCGCTGCTTAATGCAAAAAACTTTATTACTCCTGGCCAACAAACATCGGGCTTGCCTTCTAATGTTTTATACCACCAATCAGTATAAATTTTATCGTAATTATAAGTAGGTACAATCTGTTGAAACTTTTTGCCTAAATGCTTACTCAATAAAATATCATCATACCTATACTTCTGACCGAATTCAGTAAATCGAGCCTTTCTTAATAACTTCCTTAATACCTTCAATTGTTGACTCCTCGGATTACTAATTGGAATATTTAGTACCCGGGCAATTGTTTTTGGTAGTTTAATATCGAAAATCGCCATCGTAGTCTTTATTGAAAGAAGCAAATATAATTTATTATTTGTATCATATTCTACTTTGGAATAACTGAAAAAATCTATTCATATTATTAAAATTTAAACTAATTGTAAAATGTTGGGACTTATATTGTCAAAAATAATTAGGTTTGCCAACCAAATTGTTGATTGAATTTTTACATTCAACTTATTATATCAAATAAATTAAAAAAAATGAAGAAGCTATTATTATCAATTGTGTTGATTTCAACCATGCTAACAACTAGAGCAGATGAAGGGATGTGGTTGCCTATGTTATTAGGAAAACAAGTTTACGAAAACATGGTAAAGAGAGGTTTAAAACTTACTAAAGAACAACTGTATTCTGTTAACCATTCCTCATTAAAAGATGCTATCATTATTTTTGGAAGAGGTTGTACAGGAGAAATTGTAAGTGATCAAGGATTGATTTTTACCAATCATCATTGTGGTTACGAAGCAATTGCCAATGCAAGTAGTGTTCAAAATAATTATCTACGCGATGGATTTTACGCTTATAATAAAGATCAAGAAATTAAATCAGAATTAACTGTACAGTTTCTTGAAAAAATTGTAGATGTTACCGCTCAAGTGGAAGCTGGTTTAAAAGGTTTAACATGGGCAGAAAGAACTAAAAAAATACAAGATGTTTACAAAACTATTACTGACTCTGTAGCCAATAAAGAAAATGGAATTGCTGGCAGAATTTACAGTATGTTTAAAGACAACCAATACATCATGTATGTGTATAAAACCTACAAGGATATTCGCTTAGTAGGAACTCCTCCAGAAAGCATTGGAAAATTTGGAGGCGATACAGACAATTGGGAATGGCCAAGACATACTGGCGACTTCTCGATTTTTAGAGTGTACGCTTCAAAAGAGGGTAAACCAACAGAATACAGCAAAGATAATGTGCCTTTAAAACCAAAAAAATATTTACCTGTAAGTATTAAAGGAACTAAGGATGGCGACTACGCAATGATATACGGATATCCAGGTGGAACCAACCGCTACGAAACTAGTTATGGTATCAAATTAAAAAACGAAGTTGAAAATCCTGCATTGGTTTCATTAAGAGACATGAGATTAAAATACATGCATGAGCAAATGGTGAAAGACCCATCCGTAAAATTAAAATTAGCTTCTGATTATGCTGGTATTGCAAACTATTGGAAATTTTTCGATGGCGAAACAAAGCAATTAGTAAAATTCAACACATTTGGTCAAAAACAAGAATTTGAAAACCAATTCTCTAAATGGGCTGTAGCAAACAAAAAAGCAGAGTATGAAAATATTTTTGCTGAATACGAAAAAAATTATGCAACATGGACTCCTTACAGCAAGCATCGTCAATATTTAAGAGAAGGGATTTTAGGTTCGCCATTATCAAATTTTGCTTCTACTTTAATGAATTTAGAGGCTACTTTATTAAAATTAGATGCAAGTGCTGCTGATATTAAAAAGGCAGTAGACGCAGCAGATGCAGCAAGAAAAAGCTTTATGAAAGCTGAAGATATTCCAAGTGATAAAAATATTTTAGCTGCTGTTGCAAAAGCATTTTATTCTGATATAGATAAGAGTCAACACCCAGATAATATTTTCCAAAAAATTGGATTATATGGTGATTTGTCAGATGAAAATACTTTTAAAAAATGGGCACAAGATGTATTTTCAAGAACAATGATTTTGGATGATCAAAAATGGAGTGCTTTCATTAACGATCCAAAAGCATTAACACTTGAATCTGATTTTGCTTTTGATTTTGCTCAATCATTTGTAAAAAACTACAACACAAAATACGCTCCTCTTTACACAGCTTTTGTGAACAGAAACAATGAATTAGGAAGAAGTTATTTAAAAGGCATCATGGAAAGAGATCCTGTTGCTGCTTCAAAAATGTATCCAGATGCTAACTTCAGCATGCGTGTTAGCTATGGCAATGTGAAAAGTTACAAGCCAAAAGACGCCGTTGCTTATGATTGTTTTACAACTGCAACCGGTATTATGGAGAAATATGTACCAGGTGATTATGAATTTGATTTGCCAGCAAAACAAGTTGAATTATTTAAGAAAAAAGATTTTGGCCAATATATGGATGCTGCTAAAAAAGACCTGGTAATTGGTTTCATAACAACAAATGACATCACAGGAGGAAATAGTGGTAGCCCTGTAATTGATGGAAATGGAAATCTTATTGGACTAGCCTTTGATGGTAACTACGAGGCATTGAGCCATAAGATTGCATTTGATAAAGATTTGAACAGAACCATTTGTGTAGATGTACGCTATGTTTTGTGGTGTATAGATAAATTTGGTGGTGCTAAGAATTTAATAGATGAAATAAAGCCTATAAAATAATTTATATCAAAACTATTCTTAAAAGAGGTTAAGTTTCTTAACCTCTTTTTTTATTGACATACCAGCAAAAAAACAGCAAGTAAATTCAAATCTTTGTTGAATAAACTTATTTTTGCTGCTCAAAAATTATTTATATGCAAAAGGGTCCTGTTTCACAATTTGTTCAATATCATTATCGTCATTTTAATGCAGCCGCTTTAATGGATGCTGCAAAAGGATACGAAACTCATTTATTAGAAGGAGGAAAAATGATGGTTACGCTTGCCGGAGCCATGAGCACAGCAGAATTAGGATTGAGTTTCGCTGAAATGATTCGTCAGAATAAAGTAGCGATAATTAGTTGCACCGGTGCTAATTTAGAAGAAGACATCATGAATTTAGTAGCACATTCGCACTATAAAAGAGTTCCTAACTACAGAGATTTAAGTCCGCAAGATGAGTGGGATTTATTAGAAAATCATTACAATAGAGTTACCGATACCTGTATTCCAGAAGAAGAGGCTTTCAGAAGATTACAAAAACACATTCATCAATTGTGGAAAGATGCTGATGAAAAAGGAGAGCGATATTTTCCTCATGAATTCATGTATAAAATGTTATTGAGTGGAGTATTGGAACAGTATTATGAAATAGATCCTAAAAACAGCTGGATGTTGGCAGCCGCACAAAAAAATATTCCAATTGTTGTACCTGGTTGGGAAGATAGCACCATGGGAAATATTTTTGCTTCTTACGTTATTAAAAATGAAATGAAGGCAAGCACAATGAAAAGCGGTATCGAATATATGGTTTGGTTGTCTGATTGGTACAGAAATAATTCTTCTGGTAAAGGGGTAGGATTTTTTCAAATTGGCGGTGGAATAGCTGGTGATTTTCCTATTTGTGTAGTGCCAATGATGTATCAAGATTTAGAGTGGCATGATGTACCGTTCTGGAGTTATTTCTGTCAAATAAGCGATTCTACTACATCTTATGGCTCTTATTCAGGTGCTGTTCCTAATGAAAAAATTACTTGGGGTAAATTAGATATCAACACACCAAAGTTTATTGTAGAAAGTGATGCTACAATTGTAGCGCCTTTAATTTTTGCTTGGGTATTAGGATGGTAATTATCTAAAGAGTTTTGCAATTGATTCTTGATGGTTTTCTACTATCACTTTTCTTTTCATACTTAACTTGGGGGTTAGCTCTCCTTTTTCTATTGTCCATTCTGTAGCCAACAACTCGAATTTTTTTATTTGTTCAGTTGGATTGAAATGTTTGTTGTAATCTGCAATAATTTCTTTGTATAATTTTATTACATGAGTATGAGCTATCATGTCATGATTGTTTTCTACAGAAATCGATTCTTCTTGTAGCCATTTTTTTATGTTAGAAAATGAGGGCACAATCAAAGCAGCTACATATTTTTCATTATCTCCAAGCACCAGTATTTGCTCAATAAATGGAGACTCTTTAAATTTATTTTCTAATGCTTGAGGGGCTACATATTTTCCGCCGCTTGTTTTGAACAATTCTTTTTTTCTATCGGTTATTTTTAAATATCTCCCTTCATCCAATACTCCAATATCACCGGTGTGTAACCAGCCATTTATTAAAACTTCGGAAGTCAAATCTGGTCGTTTATAATAGCCCATCATTACACTCGGACCTTTCACACAAATTTCGCCATCTTCTTCAATTTTTACTTCTTGTCCATCTATCACAACCCCTACCGTTCCAAATTTTTGCCCGCCTTTTTTTCTGCAATTAACGGAAATAACGGGACTGTTTTCTGTGGGACCATACCCTTCATAAACATAAATTTGTGCTGCATTAAAAATTCTCATTAATCTTTCCTGACAAGCAGCCCCTCCCGTTACGATGAACTTTATATTGCCGCCAATAGCTGCCCTCCATTTATTAAAAATCAATTTATTGGCAATAAAAAGTTGAACTTGATATAAAGCCGATCCATTAATGATGTTATCATATTTTTCACCCAATGATACCGCCCAATTAAATAGAACTTTTTTTATTCCTTTTAGCTCATTGCCTTTAGACATAATTTTTTCGTACACTTTTTCAAGCAATCGAGGAACTGTTGTAAAAATTTGTGGTTTTATCTCCAGTAAATTAGATCCAATCGTTTCCATACTCTCTGCATAATAAATTGAAATACCGCTGCTGATATAGATGTATGATGCCATTCTTTCAAAAATATGATTCAAAGGCAAAAAACTAAGTGCTCTTGCATTAGGCATATCATCAAAGGGAAAACTATTTTTCGAATTGATAACATTGCTTACAATATTTTGATGGCTTAACATCACTCCCTTTGGCAAGCCTGTAGTACCTGATGTATAAATGATTGTTGCGCAAACAGCTTCATGAATCGATTGCCTAATGGATGCTAATTGATGATAGTATGTATTAGTATCAATAATTAATTCTTTCCAATACTTTGATTTTGGGGTTTCGTCAAAAGAATAAATATCAATGAGTGAAGGAACTTCATTTCTAATTTTTGATACTTTTTCAAAAATTTCTGTTCCACTTACAAATACATATTTAATGGTTGCATCATTTAAAATGAAGGCGATTTCTTTTGCATTTGTAGTAGGATAAATGGGACAAAGAATTACACCTATTTGCTGACAAGCCAAATCAAGCATAATCCACTCCGGACAATTATGAGCAATGACGGCAACTTTATCTTGTGTGTCAACTTGTAAATCTTTTGAACCCAAACCTACATTCAGTAATCCAACACTCAATTGATTAACGCTATCAATAATTGATTGAGTACTATATTTTTTCCAGTTGCCATTTTCCTTATTGGCTAACATATCATCCTTGGGAAATTTAGCTAATTGCAATGACACAAAATCAAAGATTCTGGTAGGCTTATTGGTCATAGAAAAATCGTTTTACGTTAACTATTGCTTTCTGCATTAATAGAAAATTCACTAAAGTAAATTTTTATAAGCACAATAAAATAACTAATCAATAAAGGACCAAATATAAGACCCATAAAGCCAAATAAATTCAAACCTGCAATAACTCCAATGAGTGTAATTAGGGGATGAACGTCACCCATTTTTTTCATAAATATTAATCGAGCAACGTAATCTACATTGCCGGTGATTAATAAGCTGTATAATCCTAAAACTGTTGCATTATAAGAATTGCCTACTGCATACATGTATAACACAAGCGGTATCCAAATTACCATAGTTCCTAAAACTGGAAAAAAAGCAAATAAAGCGGTTAGAAAAGCCCATAGAACCCAGTCGTCTACCTTACAAAAATAATATCCTGCCGAAGAAAATATACCCTGAACAATGCAAATTAATGGTATACCAAGCGCGTTTGCTTTAACCATATTTTTTGTATCACTTGTTAGCAATTGTATGTTCTTTTGTTGAAGCGGTAATAATTTTTTAAAAGTCATTTCCATTTCCTTTCCAATCATTAAGAAATAATAGAACAGAAAAAACATCAATAATAAATTCATAACAATTATTAAAGTGCTGTTTAACATACTTACTACAAGTAAAGAAAGTTTTTCTGAAATGGTTTTTGCGTTTTCCGAGGTCAATAAAACAAATCCAGTTTGTGCTTTTATTTTACCGGCCACAACTTGAATGCCTTGTACAATTTTATCTTGTTGTTCTATTAATTGATTGAGTTTTGGAGCAATTAATAAAACGCCCAAATAGATTGGCAATAAAATTAAAATGATGGAAGTGAAAATGAGCAAGAGTGCCGCTAAACCCTTTTTCCAGTTTTTTTGTTGAACTAAAATAAAATAATAGTTTCTGCTTAAAACATATAAAGTAAAAGCTCCTAAAATGCCAGGAATAAAAACAGATAATTTGGATATTAAAACAATTGCTATGGCAACAATTATGGCAAATAAAATAATTTGACGAAAACGATTATTGAATTGTTGCTCCAACATAGTTCAATAAAGTACAACTAATTAATCTCTCCAAACAGAATTGCCTTCGCTACAATTAGAACAGATATCAATGTTTTTTCTGCTTTTCATTATTTCCGTTCTGAATTGTTTGTAGTTGTCGTTTTGCCATACCGCTTTAAAAGATTGGTTTTTTAAATTCCCCAATTGATGAGTTGCATCTTTATCGAAGCAACAAGGTACTACCAATCCATCCCAAGTAATAACATTAGCATGCCATAATTTCCAGCATTTATTTGCCAACTTATTTTTGGGTTGGTAGCTTCCATCTGAATTTTTTATATACCGACTAAATTTATTAATAGAAGGAATCAATTGATTCGGATCATTTTCATAATCATACACTTGAGCAGTTTTAAATCTTACTTCATCAACCCCTATTTCTTTGGCTAGTTTTTTTATGTCTTCAATTTGATGTTCGTTATGCTTCACCACTAAGAACTGAAAAAATACAAATGGCTTTTTGCTGTTCAATTCTTTTTTCCATTTAATAATATTTTTTGTTCCTTCTATTACTTTTTCCAACTTTCCTCCTACTCTGTATTGCTGATAGGTTTCTTGTGTTGTGCCGTCAATGGAAATAATCAATCTATCTAATCCACTCTCAACTGTTTTTTTTGCATTTTCATCAGTAAGATAATGCGCATTTGTAGAGGTGGCTGTATAAATTTTTTTTGAGGAAGCATATTTTACCATATTTAAAAAATCCGGATTTAAATACGGCTCCCCTTGAAAATAAA
>CANGGD010000082.1 GCA_947453295.1 Chitinophagaceae bacterium
ATAATCGATGGGTTTAATTCTTTGCCTGCGTCTTGTATAATTTGCGGATATTGCTCTAAGTTATAAAGAACATCTTTTTCAAGTTTCAATAATGGTAATTCATATTTCTCAACAGAAAAAATATTTTCTTTTCTAAGGATGCTTTTTATTCTTGCATAAGTATACTGAACAAATGGCCCAGTGAAACCATGAAAATCTATTGATTCTTCAGGATTGAAAATCATTTTCTTTTTCGGATCCACTCGTAACAAATAAAATTTCATTGCCCCTAAACCAATAGTATTGTACAATTGAAGCAGTTCGGCTTCGGAAAACTCTTTTACTTTACCCAATGCTTCTGTATGATGTTTTGATGTAGCTATCATTTCTTCTACTAAATCATCTGCATCGACTACAGTGCCTTCCCTGCTTTTCATTTTCCCGGATGGAAGTTCTACCATGCCATAGCTTAAATGATAAATGTCGTTTGCATAAGGCAAGCCTAATTTTTGAGCAATGAGTTTTAGAACTTTCATGTGATAATTTTGCTCATCGCCAATCACATATATACTTTGATCTATTCCAAATTGATCGTATTTCTGTTTTGCTAATCCAATATCTTGAGTAATATATACAGAGGTGCCATCTTTTCGGAGAACTAATTTTTCATCTAAACCATCTGAAGTAAGATCTATCCAAACGCTGCCATCTTCTTTTCTAATAAAAACATTTTTATCAATTCCTTCTTGAATAATGTCTTTACCAAGTAGATACGTTTCGCTTTCATAATATGTTTTATCAAAGTCGCTTCCAATTTTTTTGTAAGTGATATCAAAGCCTTCGTACACCCAGCTGTTCATTTCTTTCCAAAGGCTTATTACGTCTGAATTTCCGGCTTCCCAGTCTTGCAGCATTTGTTGGGTTTGCAACATGATGGGTGCTTTTTTTTCTGCCTCTCCTTCATTCATTCCCGTAGCCATTAATTCGGAAATTTGTTTCTTGTATTCATCATTAAATTTCACATAGTAGTCGCCTACAAAATGATCGCCTTTTTGATTTGTAGAAGAGGGTGTGGCTCCATTTGCAAAGAGTTGCCAAGCGATCATACTTTTACAAATATGGATGCCTCTATCATTTACAATACAGCTTTTTAGAACTTCAAAGCCATTTGCTTTCAAAATTTCAGCAACACTCCAGCCAAGAAAATTATTTCTTAAATGCCCTAAATGCAGTGGCTTATTAGTATTTGGGGAAGAATATTCAACCATTACTTTTTTCCCATTCATAGCATGGCTTCCGAAACAACTATCGTTATAATTTTTTTGAAGAAAACTAATCCAATACTGATCATCAACGCTGATATTTAAAAAGCCTTTAATGATATTGTATTTTGAGAAAAATTCAGGTTGATGTTTTATTAAATAATCTCCAATAGTATTTCCTATTTCTTCAGGAGATTTTTTTAAAAATTTAATTAAAGCAAACAACACAATGGTATAATCGCCTTCAAATTCGGGCTTAGTTTGATTGATCTGGAAGTCCGCCTCATTAAATGTCCTTTCAAAACAATTGTTTAATGCTTCCGTTACTGCCTTTTGTAGATGCTTTACTATACTCATGCTGCAAAAGTAAATGATTTATTTTTTTATCTCATGCCTCTAATCAATAAAAACTCAATTAAATTATTCCTTATCCTTGAAATAATTTAGCTACAGCGAAGGCTGTAGATGCAGCAGCAGCGCCAATTAATGTTACACGAATTGCTCCCATTAATGGATTTACACCTGTGATTTTACTTTTGAAATATCCAAATGAAAATAAAGATATTAGGGTAGTGAAAATCGAGAAGGTAAGGGCTCTTAAAGAATCGTCAATAAAAAAATAGGGGCTCAATGGAATAATGCCTCCAATGATATATGAAATACCAATGTTCACAGCACTTTTTGTGGCTCTTTTTGGATCAGGCTTTTCTAATCCTAATTCGTATTTCATCATAAAATCAACCCACCTATCTTTATCTTTCGCAATTTCTTCTGTTGCTTTGTTTTGGATGTCTTCACTTAAACCAATACTGGCAAAGAAATGTTTTGTCTCTTCAATTTCTTTATCTCGTACATTTTCTATTTCATCAAACTCTCTTTTGAGTTCACTTTTATAATGATCCTGCTCTGTTTTTCCTGCCAAATATCCACCCAATCCCATCGCTATGCTACCAGCTGCAATTTCTGCAATGCCGGCAATGACAATGATATTACTACTAGCTACTGCGCCACTTAATCCAGCAGCTAATGCAAAAGGAACAGTTAATCCATCGCTCATACCAATAACGATGTCTTTAATCATGTCTGAACTTTTTAAATGAAGTTCATTGTGTGAATGATGTAAGTGTGTATCCATTTTATTTAAACGTTTCTAAACTTTTTTGAATGATATCAACGGCCTCTGTTATTTCATTTTCTTGAATGATTAATGGAGGAGCGAATCTTATTTTATCACCATGTGTTGGCTTCGCCAACAGTCCATTGTTTTTTAAAATTAAGCAAAGTTCCCAAGCTGCGTTAGGTTCGCTATGTTTAATTTCAATAGCATTTAATAGTCCACGACCACGGATGCACGAAATATATGGACTCTTTATAGCGGATAGTTTTTCTCTAAATAACTTTCCCATTTTTTCGGCATTTTCATCTAGTTTCTCATCTTTTAAAACGCTAAGAGCGGCCATAGCTACTGCACAAGCCAAGGGGTTGCCCCCATAAGTACTTCCATGTTCTCCAGGTTGAATAGTCAGCATGATTTCATCGTTACAAAGTACTGCACTAATTGGCAAGGTTCCTCCACTTAAGGCTTTCCCTAAAATTAAAATATCTGGCTTTGCTAATTCATGATCACAAGCTAGTAATTTACCAGTTCTTGATAATCCAGTTTGTATTTCATCGGCAATCATTAATACATTATACTTCGTACACAAATTTCTAATCCCAGCAAGATATCCTTCATCAGGAACAATAACACCTGCTTCTCCTTGAATAGGTTCAAACATAAATCCGGCTACATTTTTATTTTGAAAAGAAATCTCTAAAGCAGATAAATTATTATAGGGCACAATTTCAAATCCAGGCATAAAGGGACCAAAGTTTTTGTAACTGCTAGGATCGGTAGAGGAGGAGATAGCCGACATCGTTCTTCCCCAGAAATTACCTTCAGCAAAAACAATTACCGCTTTGTTTTCTTCTATTCCTTTTTTTGTGTAACCCCATCTTCTTGCAAGTTTAATAGCAGTTTCTCCGCCCTCAACTCCAGTATTCATTGGCAATACTTTATCATAACCGAAATAATCAGTAATAAATTTTTCATATTCGCCAAGAAGGTCATTGTGAAAAGCTCTTGAAGTAAGTGTAAGTATCTCGGCTTGCGATTGTAATGCTTTTATGATTGCAGGATGACAATGCCCTTGATTCACAGCAGAATATCCGCTAAGAAAATCGAAATACTTTTTGTCTTCAATGTCCCACACATAAATTCCTTTTCCTTTTTTTAAAACTACAGGTAAAGGATGATAATTATGTGCGCCATATTTTTCTTCTAACTGAAGATAGTAATTTGTATTATGTAAAGAATTCATCTTATTTTTTTTATAGTTGTTAAACTAAAAGAGTAAATAATTGGCGTATACTATTTTTAATAACTGATGTATAAGCTGTAATAGGAAATTGGGAATATAGAAAGTAGATTGATTACTTAATGATTCAGTAAATCAAGATTTGATTGTAGAAAATAAGATATAGTGCTGAGCTTTTTGATAATCAAATGTAATGAGTTAAATCCAAATACTGAAATGTGATTTATCAATTTCTAAATTAGTGTTTTCATTTTTATGAAATATTCCGTAAACACTACTTCCAGAACCGGACATTGAAGTATATAAGGCACCATGATTATACATTGAATCTTTTATGTTTTTTATTACAGGATATTTTTCAAATACAGGCACTTCGAAATCATTGATAATTGTTTCTTTCCAATGTAGAATAGGCTGTTTGATTTTGTTGATTAAATCCTGATGATTGTTTTGAACAGTTATCTGACTAAAAGCCCAGCCCGTGTTTACGTGTATGCCAGGATTTATTACCAATATTTTGTAGTTGTCTAAATTTAAATCAATAGGATCTAAAATTTCGCCGCGTCCACTGGCAAAACAAGTAGTGTTTTTGATAAAAAATGGGCAATCGCTTCCAAGTTGTAATGCATAGTCAATCAATTTCTCTTCTCCAATTTTTAATTCAAAAACATCATTTAATAATTTAAGCATAAATGCTCCATCAGAAGAGCCTCCTCCCAATCCAGCGCCCATTGGTATTGCTTTGTGCAAATGAAGGTTGATGGGTTGTAATGATGGATAATCTCTTTTTAATAAATAGTAAGCCTTAATACAAAGGTTAGACGCTAAGTCTCCTTCAATAATTTTTCCTGATTGATTATAAGTAATTTCCTGAGGTGAATTTAATGAAGGATTGATTTCTAGAACGTCTCTTATTTTTAGTGGGAAAAATACACTTTCAATATCATGATAACCGTCTGCTCTCTTGCCAGTAATATTTAATCCGATATTGATTTTTGCATTTGGGAATACAACCATAGCTGGTTTTTATATAAAATTTTAGAAGTTACTTCCCATTTCTGTTTTTTAATTCGTCGCGAATGGCTATTGCTTTGATATAATCTTCATGTTCTAAAACTTCATTCAACAGGTTATTCAGGTCTTCAGTTGCTAGTGATTTCAAATCATCTTTACCTCCAGTTTCTGTTGCAATTGATTTTGAAGTTTCAGTTTTCTTTGTTCCCCCTTCCATCATTACGCCTGCGCTGGAAATGATATTGTCGTAGGTGTAAATTGGACAGCCAAATCTTACTGCTAAAGCAATTGCATCTGATGTTCTGGAATCGATTTCAACTGTATCTTTATTTGAACTGCAAATTAATTTTGAATAGAAAATTCCTTCTTGTAAATCATTGATAATAATTTCATGAAGTTCAATATTAAAAGCAATCATAAAGTTCTTCATCAAATCATGAGTAAGTGGTCTGCTAGGGCTCATTCTTTCTAATGCTACGGCAATTGCCTGTGCTTCAAAACCTCCGATGACAATTGGCAATCTTCTCAGTCCGCTGATTTCACCTAAAACAACTGCATAAGAATGTGTTTGAGTAATGCTGTGAGAGAGTGCTACAATTTCAAGTTCAATTTTTTTCATTCGAAGCGTATAATTGATTTACCTTACAAAAATATAAAAAATATAGCTTTATATTTTTGTGTAGCCTATTTTTCTTCGAGTTTTCTTTATGATTGTGATTTCAGCTTTTTAACGGCATCTATGATTTTGGGCATTACTTCAAATGCATCGCCCACAATTCCATAATCTGCGGCCTTAAAAAAAGGAGCTTCGGGGTCTTTATTGATTACTACAATGGTTTTGCTTCTGTTTACACCCGCAAGGTGCTGAATTGCTCCAGAGATTCCAATTGCAAAATACAAATTAGGTGCAATAGCTAATCCTGTTTGTCCTACATGTTCATGGTGAGGTCTCCAATGAATATCCGCTACTGGTCTGCTACAAGCAGTTGCTGCTCCCAGTAAAGTTGCTAGCTCAGTAACTAGACCCCAGTTTTCTGGGCCTTTTAATCCACGACCGCCACTAATTACAATATCAGCTTCAGCTAAAGGCACTTCGCCAGTAACTTTATTTGTTGAAACAACGTTGATATGAGTATTAGGGAAGGCAGATTCAAAATTGACTACTTCAGCTATTTCGGTAGATTTTACAATAGAAAAGGCATTAGAATTTAGAGAAATTATTTTTATGTTTGATTGGATGGAAACGTAGGTAAAAGCCTTCCCGCTAAATACGCTTTTTTTAACTACAAAGCCATTTGATAATTCAGGTAAAGCAACAGCACCAGACACTAAACCTGCTTTTAACTTAACGCTTAATCTTGGCGCAACGGCCTTGCCAATTGTATTATTTGAGAAAATCACAACACTAGTATTGAGTGATTTACAAGCATCCGAAAGAATAGCTGAATAAACTTGAGCGTCAAATTGATTGAGCTCGCTTTTTGAAAAATGATGTACTTTTTTTATGCCATAATTCCCAAGTATAGAAAGATCTTCTTTGGCTTCGCCTAATACGATGGCATGTGCTTCAGTTCCCAAAAGAGATGCAACTTGTGCTCCATAATAGGCCGCTTCGTAGGAAGCTTTTTTTATTTGTCCTTCGGATTGATCTATAAAAACTAAAATACTCATTGTTATATTTTTTTAATGGTCAAACTTTAATTTAGCTGATTAGATGGCTTTTGCTTCTTCATGTAATAGGCGCACTAATTCTGCTGGATTATCGGCATCTACTAATTTTACACCGGCTTTTGCTGGAGGGAGCTCAAAGGCAACTACTGATGTTAAACTTTCAATTGTAATGGGCTCTACAACTTTTAATGGCTTAGTCCTAGCGCTCATGATCCCTTTCATATTAGGGATTCTCTGTTCAGCCATTCCTTTTTGACAACTCACTATTAATGGAAAGTTTATTTTATCTGTTTCTTCACCACCGTCAATTTCTCTTGTTATAATTGCAGTAGATCCTTCAGTTGAAAATGCAGTCGCATGTGAAATGAATGGCTGGTCCAAAAATTCTGAAATCATAGCTCCAATTGATGAGCCATTGTAATCAATTGTTTCTTTACCTGTAAAAATCAAATCGTAATTCGTTTCTTTTGCAACCGCTGCAATTTGTGCAGCAACATAATAACTATCATTGCTTTCTGCATTAATCCTTATGGCTTCATCTCCTCCAAGAGCAAGTGCTTTTCTAATGATAGGTTCGGCATCGGCTCCACCCACATTAACAAGATGAATAGTAATTGAAGGATCTGCTTCTTTCAATTCTATTGCTTTTACTAATGCATACCATTCATCATAGGGATTGATAATCCATTGAACACCTTCTGTTACAAATTTCGTATTATTGTCAGCGAAAGCTATTTTTGCTGTTGTGTCAGGCGTTTTACTTATACAAACTAATATCTTCATAAGATTAACAGTTGCTGGTTAATTAATTTCGGCTTGAATATTCTGTAATTTTGTTTGCAAATATAACCCCCTTATACTGTTTAAAAAAGTATCTAATGAATCGAATAGAAAAAATTATGGAAATACTTCAAGATCAGCCAAAAGATTCTTTTTTAAAACACGCATTGGCCTTGGAGTATATAAAAATTGATAAAGAGGACGAAGCCATAATTCAATTTGTTGAACTTTTAAATAATGAACCTGATTATGTAGGTTCTTACTATCATTTGGCTAAATTATATGAAAGAAATCAAGAGACAGACGCTGCTATTGAAATTTATAAAAAAGGAATGGAGGTTGCAAAGAAATTAAAAGATAATCATAATTTAAACGAACTAAGATCGGCATATGATAATTTAGTCGATTAAAAAAAAACTTAACATTGGATTTATTTCAAACATTTGAAGCATACATCACCAATCATCATTTATTTCAGAAGAATGACAGGTTATTGCTTGCCGTTAGCGGAGGGGTAGATTCTGTTGTTTTATGTGATTGTATGCATAAGGCCGGCTATGATTTTGTTATTGCACATTGCAATTTTCAATTGAGAGGAGATGAAAGTATAAAAGATGAAATGTTTGTAAAAGAATTGGGTATTCGATATGGAGTGGAAGTAAAAACAATTCGCTTTGATATTGAAAAGGATGCTGTCCAAAAAAACACACAGGCTTCTGCAAGACATTTAAGATACAAATGGTTTGAAGAGATTATTCAACAATCAAACGGTAACCCTATAAAAGGAGTTGTTACCGCTCATCATGCAAATGACAACATTGAAACTGTTATGATGAATTTTATTAAAGGAACAGGAATAAACGGATTACAAGGTATGCGTCCTCAAGATGGTGGTATAGGCGACATAGTTATCAGGCCATTATTGTTTGCAAAAAAAGAAGAAATCCTAGCTTATGCTACTGCAAATAATCTTGTTTGGAGAGAGGATCTTTCAAATCAATCAAATAAATACGCAAGGAATTTTATTAGAAATGAAATAATGCCTCTGCTGAAATC
>CANGGD010000083.1 GCA_947453295.1 Chitinophagaceae bacterium
AAATTGATGAACCCAGGGATCTATATAATCAATACCATATTTTACACCAGTTTTCTTTTTCAAATAAGGACCGATTAAAGCAACATAAAAAGAAGGAATAGGAATATAAACAAAGTCGAAATTTTCTGTTTTTAATAATTGTAAAGCTCGTTTTCTTAATTGAAAAAATGCCCTCAACCCAATATCACCAATCATCCTTGGTTTAGTGATTTTAAGAGCATCTACTTTTTCAACTCTTAAATCATCAGGTAATAATTTATGCAAATTCCAATCCAAAGATTCTTCGTAATACTTTTCATGAACAGTTAAAATCACTGGTTCCCATCCAAATGATTTTAAATGATTTGCAAATAATCTTGGCCTATGAACTCCAGCTAAATTCGATGGTGGAAAATGCGGGTATATGATTAAAATCCTTTTCAATTTATTTAGTCCAAATTAAACCTAAATTAGAACATGACATTTCCCAAGAAATAGATTTCGAATTTTGAAATCTATTAAGCTTATTATTTCTTATTTGGTCAATATTTGCATGTAACTCTAATAAAACTTCTTCAATATTTTCAAAATTCTTTTTAAGTATAACACCTGCATCTTTCACATCATCCATAAATCTTTTTTGCTCAATAGTATCAGTAGCCAAAACAAACAATCCGGCTTGTAAATATGCAAATACTTTATTGGATAATGCAAGTTCATTATTCAAATCTTTTCCAGGCTCAATAGCTAATCCTATATCAAAATTGGACATTTGCTGATGTAATACTTTCTGTGAAAATACTCCTCCCAAATTAATCCCATTTTTTCCGTCGATAAAATCTTTTTTAAAGTTGCTGTTATAGTTTCCGAATAAAGTCAGATTCATTTTATCAGAATATTTATGAACAATTGGAATTATTTGTTCAAGACCTCGTCCTTTATCTATATGCTGCGAAAGCCATACTAGCTGCAATTTTTCGTTGTTTATATGATGAGGCTCAATGAATTCATTTTGAGGGAATGAATTATTAATGACCAACATATTTATACTATTTAAATTACCAATTGAATTTTTAAACTCATTTAAAATTGAAACTGAAGCAAATGAGATATAATTAATTTTGGGCAATAATTTCTTTAATAATGATAAGGTTGTTTTCTGCAAATGATTGTATTTACCCTCACCAGGATGATAATCCTCCATATCAAAACCTGCTTTACAATTAAATCTTTGAGCAGCATAAATTGATGGATAAATAGCTCCGGGATTATGACCAATAACTAAATCTGCTTCCTTTATTTTTTTTATTTCATTGATTATAAAATTTGACCTTCTGGAAACTGCTTGAGATAGATTTGCATCTGATAATTGAAAATATTTATCAAGAAATCTGTAAACTTTTTCTTCTAAAACACTCAACAACCAACTGAAAAAATGTTTACGACCAGCGTCTATGCAATAAATTTCAATGTTACTAAATCTTGATTTTATTTCTTCATTTAATTGTTTGCTCCAGTTATCAAATTCAAAGCAAATGACACTAACTTTATAATTAAGAGAAACAGCTAGTTGTATTTCTTTTACTAATCTGGGATTTGTAGCAAGATTATGAGTAGTAATGAATAATATTTTGTTCATTATTTATTTTAAAATAATCTTTTGCGATTTGAATATCTTAAATTCCAAAATAATAATTGCAATCGTTTAGCTAATTTCCATCCTAAAATAAATTTGAAAATATTTAATAGACGACCACCGTGATATTTAATGTTAGCCCCACCAAGTTCTTTGGACTTTTCAATTAATACTTTAGAAAGATCTTTATAATTTGGATAAAATTCATAAATCCAAACTTGAAGTGAATTAGCGCAAGCCAATTTTGCTTTATTTGAGTTGTCTTTTGATAATATATGTTGGATGCCTAACCTAACTGATAATTGAGCAGATTCATAATGTTTTCTACTCTTCTGATTTGATAAACTCGTTTCAATACCACTTCTGTAATAAAGAATTGAACTTTCACAATAAACAATCTTATGGCAATTAGTTATCATTCTCGTCATAAACTCAAAATCATCTATAAGGCTAAGCTTTTCATTCCAAACTCCATTTTTTTCAATTAATATGCGAGGTATTAAAAACAAACTTGGAGGAGTCATATTTACTCCTGAAGAATAAAGTGATTCAATTAACCAGTCAATACCTGCCATAGTTTTCCAAACTTTTTCTGGAGAAAGCTTAAAATCAGACAAATCGTTCTTTGTAAATCTACCCCAACTTCCGCTGGCTATATTATTATTGTTATTTAAGGAAATAACCTGATCAAAAATAAAATTATTTGATAACAAATCATCTGCATCCATAAATTTAATTAATGAACCACTTGAATATTTAAATGCAAGATTTCTTGCAGAAGAAGCCCCATTATTTTGTTGACTAAAAACTTTCATTCTTTTATCATCAATAGAATTTATTATATCTAAAGTATTATCTGTTGAACCATCATTAACAATTATTATTTCAATATTTGAATAGGATTGAGATAAAATATTTGTAAGCGTATCTTTGATGTAATTTTCAACATTGTATGCAGGGATACAGATAGAAACTAAAGGATTCTCTTTTAGATTATTACTCAAATTATAGATGGATATTTATTTTTGTTAACAAATTGAATTATAAATTATTGAAAATGAATTAAGAAATAGCTTTCGGAAATTGGATGAGTTATTTATAAAATATCGTCTTTAATAACTGAGAAAACCCCATTTTAGATCTTAATGAGTATTTTATTGCAGAACGAAATTTGAATTTTATGACTAGTAATTTAAAAATATTCAGTAGAAATCTTCTGTTGGATTTATTCTTAATCAAGCTTCTTTCTTCTCTGCTAAGAGGAAAATTTGGATCATTAAAATATTGTTGATCGATTTGATATCTAATAAAAACGGGTTCAAAATCTTTTGCTTCTTTCTTTATTTCTTGGTCATCGTGTTCACGCCACCATACAATTGATGGAGATAAAATTAGTATATCATATAAACAAGCAATTTTTATCCAGCATTCAGTGTCTCCTACAAATCTTTTTCCTGAAAATCCTCCAATTTTATCAAAAACTGTTTTTTTTAAAATTACGCCACTAGGACCTGGTAGAAGTACTCCTCCTCCAAGATAATGATTTCTTATTGCAGTTGGCGAATCCAACAAAATTGGGTAAGTTTTGTCTAATTGAATTTTATTAGATTGAATTCCTAATGCTGCTTCAGGATGTTTTTCCATAGCTACAACCATTATATTTATTGAATTGGGATAAAGTACATCATCAGCATCTAAATATTTCAAATACTTACCAATTGCATAAGAAGCAGCCCTATTTCTATTAGGATAATCTCCTAAATTTTTTTCGTTTTCATAAATATGAATTCTTGAGTCATTTTTTTGATACGATTTTGCAATTTCTAAAGTATTATCGGATGAACAATCATCAACAATAATTAATTCAAAATTTTCATAATCTTGAGCTAATACACTTTCAATTGCTTCTGCTATATATAACTCACGATTGTAAGCAGTCATTAATACACTTACTAAAGGATTATTGATTTTCATTAATTATTTAAAAAATGGAATTGATTATTATTTTTAATTATTCCGTCAAAAATAAGATTAGCCATTTTCTTTTGGCCTGTTTCATTAAGATGTATTACACCTCTGTAATCAGATATCACTGTATGATTTAGTCCCTGAATACAATCAATGTCATGTGATTTACAAAAAGAAATAATTTCATCACCTTGAACATTATATTTTTCGGATGTAATTTCATTCTTATCAGGATTTAAGTAAATTAAAAATGGAATGTTTTTTAATTTACAATATTGATATATATTCTCAAAGCCATTATTGAAATGTAAACCATGTTTAATTACACCAAATTTTTGGCTAGAAAAATTATTAGTGAGCAAGGGTATCAAATATTTATCAATCAATTCCCATGAGGCTAATTTGTATTGTGTAGATTCATATCTCCTTACAATATCTATAACAGGAATAAAATCCATATTATCGTATGCATCATGTGAACTCACAACCAGAAAAATCATTTTAGCCTTAAAATCACCCTTTTCTATTAGATAAGCATAGCAATTATCAGGGCCCCAACTTCCTGCTGAAATATTCAAAACTTGAACCGGAAATCGGTACTTTTTAGTAATCAAATTCGATAAAATTGAAGTAGCAGTGCTATCTTGATCTACTGCAACACCTCCGTTTAAAATAGAATCCCCAAAACCTAAAATTATGGTTGATGAAGTATCCACTTCATCGCTACGCATTGAAAAAGAATTATAATGAACATGTTTTCTAAATCTAAATCTATCTTGGTTGGGTTTTTCTATATATTCATAATTTTTGTTAGCCATCATTAAAACCGAATCGCAAAAACCCCAATATAGTCTTAGATATAATTCAGCTGCAATGAAAATTAGCAAAAAAATTAAAAATATTTTTTGCCAGTATTTCATTAATTTTTTTGAAGAAGATATTTTCTAATTATGGAAGTGAAAAAATTTGGAACCCATTTTTGATCTAGTCTACTACCATATATTCTTTGTGATGGCTTTATAGTAACATTTAAATTATTAACTTCTATGATTTTCTTTTCAATTTCAAATGTATTTGTAAAGGGATTAAACAAATCATTGGATAGTGAAATACAATTTGATTTTAAATTCGATTTCAATAAAGGTTTTGACTCTAATTCAATAACTTTTTCAGCGAATATTTTTATATTATTCAATTCAATTTTATATCCAGTATGATCATTTACAACAAGCTCTTGAATTCCCCCTTCGATATCATTTACTATTGGAATTAAACCTGCTTTCATTGACTCTATTAATGATACAGGCATTCCTTCTGCCTGAGATGGAGAAATAAAATAATCATAATTAGGTATAATATCTAATAATTGTTCATTATTATAATTGCCATGAAACTTAACATCAATAAATGAAGGCCATTCAATATTCTTACACTCATCTAAAATATCTCCAAATATTTCCCACCTAACTTTTAATTTTTGATTGATAAGCTTTGCAATTTCAGGCAGCAAATGATATCCTTTTGCAATTTCACCTCTTCCAATAAAAACTATTGAAGAAATATCATTTGAAATATTGGTAGGTCTAACATTTTTAACCGGAAATCTCAAATAAAATATTTTTTCATTATTCAAATTCATTTTAAGCTTTTTGGAAATTGAATCAGAAACACAGATATAAGAATCAATTATTGACGAATGTTTTATGGCCAGATCATAATAGTATTGATAATCTCCATGTAAAAATTGAATGACTTTATTTTTAAGCCCTAAATTCGAAACCATTCCTAATTCCAGCCAATCGTGTACAATAATTACAGCATCTTTTGGAAATAATTTAGAGAGCTTCTCACAAGTATAATAGAAATTCCAATTAGCAGAATAATAAAAAACTTGTTGACTAACAGCTTCAGTTACAACAGGAATTGTATAATCACTATATAAATCTTTGTTTATAGTATAAATGATATGATTTTCAATTTCATCATGTTGTTTATACTGAAGTAGATTTTTAATTACAGACAATACCCCACCGCCAGATCCATTATGAAAATGATATACTTTTATTTTTTTCAATTATTTGAAATAATATGTTTGTAAAAATCCAAACAATCTGCCTGTTGTTTTTCTATCTGTGATTTATCGTTTATTTTTTTTCTTGCATTATTTGATATCGTTAACCTGAGTTTATTGTCGGTAATTAAATTCCCCAACATTTGAATTTGTATGTTTTCATCTTCAGGGTCGACTAAAAATCCGGAAACCCCGTTTTCAATCAAATCACTCATACCTCCCGCATTGCTTCCAACAACCGCTTTACCAGCAGCCATTGCTTCTGCACAGGTGTAAGAAAAGCTTTCAAATAAACTAGGCAAGAAAACAATTTCAGACTGCTCAATAAAATTCGGAAGTTGATCATAACTGACACCTTCATGAAATAAAACCTGGTGATGTACCGATTTCAATTCTAACATCATCCAATGCTTCATAGTTAAATCCTTTTTGGGGCTATTGCCATCATCACCAACAACTACAAATTTCCAGTCAGGATAATTTAATAAAATATTTCTCATCACTTTGGTAGCAGTTACTAAACCTTTCAACACATTCAACCTGCCAAAAAAAAGTATGGTTTTGTATTTGTACTCATTTAAAATTGGGATATTCAATAATTGGGCTGGCGGTATAAAAATATTGGGAATGACGGATATTTTATCCGAAGCTATATTCCAGTTTCTTTCTGCCCAATCTTTCATGGCATTTGAAGGTGCTGTAATATAATCAGCATTTAAAGTGAATTGACAATCTCTGTCATTTTCATTTTTATACTTACGCCAATAACCCAAATCCCATTTCAATCTTCTCAGTGCCCCCAAAAAAAACCTCGTCTTTTGAAAAAAAGTGATATACCTTTTCTTTAAAGATTCCACTAAATGATTGGGGGCGTGAAGTCTTACAATCAGAGGAATATGAGGAAAACTGATTTTTATTTGTAAGGCATTGGCGTGAATTTCAGGAGATTCAACAATATCAAATTGATGTATTTCATTTTCTGCAGCAAAAACAGGCAAAACCTTATTTTGAAAATCATCAGGTCCTGCACATTTTATCAAATGAACAACAAAACCTTTTTCATCAATCTTTTCATTGCGCAAGTGACTCCCGGCAAATACATGCACATCAAAAGAATGAGATGAAAGAAAAGAAACAATTTGTTGTGTATATGTTCCTATCCCACCCTTGCCTGTATCTGGTGGATATTCATATGTAATGAAAGCGATTTTCAAAAAATCTTTTCTTTTGTTTTTTTTAATTTAAACAAGAACCAATGAGGCAAAATACAAGTCAATAAAAACAACTTTACTTCCGTAATATTTAATTTAAACCATTTATTTCTTATTACTAAAAACATAAGTTTAGCACAAAGCTTGTATTCCTGATTTACATATTTACTAACAGCACAGTGACTTGCAAAATTTGCAATTACTAATTTTCTATTAATATTTTCTTTGGGCCAAGTATAAATATTATTATTGAAAGAATTAAACTGATTCAATAAAGAAATTGGAGCATTCAAATTTCTTAGAAGTGAATATTTCAATCCATCTGTTTCTTTAATAAAATCATTTGACATTGAAACCGTTTTGGAAGAAGGATGCAATCTGAAATTGGTGAATACTTTATCAATTGATAAGATTTTATTTTTACCATTTTCAATCAAATAGCTCCACCATATTTTTTTATCCATCACATACCTTAAACTAATTTCCAAAGGAAAATAATTTTCAATACTATTTTTCTTAAAGAATGTACAAGGCTGATCTATTATTCCCGTATATAAAGTTTCATAAATTGATTCATTTATAATAGATCCATCGTGTAGTTTTCTATCTAATGGATTGTCATTATTGAAGCCCCATTCTTTTCCACATAAAATATGTATTTCAGGATGGCTATCAAAGCATTCAGCTATTGCAAAAAAAACATTGGGCTCATAATAATCATCACTATTTATCCAATTAAATATGTCACCTGTACATTTTGCAAAACCTTTATTTATTGCATCAGTTTGTCCATTATCTGGAACAGATTCCCAATATGTAATGTACTTCTCATACTTTTTAATAATATCAACTGTTTGATCAGTACTTCCACCATCAATAATGATATACTCAAGATTAGGATAATTTTGATTGATTACCGATAATATTGTTTGTTCAATGAATTCACCTTGATTATAAGAAGGGGTAACAATAGATATTTTTGGGTAATGCAATTTGAAATTATGAGATTTTTATAATTAATAAGACAATTTTATTGACTCTAGCATTTCACAAAATTTTTCACCAAATTTTACTTGATTTTCGATATAATTAATTTTTGAAACCCCTATTG
>CANGGD010000084.1 GCA_947453295.1 Chitinophagaceae bacterium
AAAGGCTCTCTGCCCATTGAAGAATCAAATTGCTCTCCGTTTGTTAATTTTCCTGTGTAATGCACTTTTACCGCATCACCTGATTTTACTTGTTGCATTTTTTGTTGTTTTTTAATTAGTAATTACAGAGAATAGTTAAACTAGAAAATTCACTGTGTGCTTGTACTTTTTCAAGGTGGTTAGCAATTAGAAAGTAAAAGGCATGTAAATAAGGGCACAATATTATTAATAAAAAACAACTTCGCCGAATTAAATAATTTTATACAACTTTGATGGAAATAAAATAAAACATCAATTTTACCAATAAAAAAGGCTTTAGTAGATGAAAAAATGGATTAAGTTGTTTTTCTGCTCAATAGTATGGTTAATGCATAGTGCTTGTGCGCAGCGTAAATTAAATACCTCAATACAAATTGAGATTTCTCCCGGAGCTAATCAGGTAGAAAAATATTTGCCTATGTTAAAGGGTAAAAGGGTAGGTGTATTTGCAAATCAAACATCATTAATAAATAAAACACATTTAGTAGATAGTTTGCAGCAATTGGGTGTTCGAATTGTAAAAATATTTGGTCCCGAGCATGGATTTAGAGGAAAGGCTGATGCAGGTGAGCATGTAGATAATAATGTGGACACAAAAACAGGCATTCCAATTATAAGTTTATATGGAGAGCACAAAAAACCAACAGCGGCTGATGTAAAAGATATTGATGTAATGCTTTTTGATATTCAGGATGTAGGGGTAAGGTTTTATACTTTTATTTCTTCTCTGCAATATTTTATGGAAACAGCATTGGAGCAAAATAAGCAACTGATTATATTAGATCGCCCAAACCCCAATGGGTTTTATATTGACGGCCCAGTATTAGACACGAATTTTAAAAGTTTCGTTGGCATGCAGCCAGTACCGGTAGTATATGGTATGACTATAGGAGAATATGCAAAAATGATTTACGGAGAAAAATGGATATCAAAGGAAAGTTATAAAAACAAAACGCTACCAATAGACATTATCCCATGTATACATTATATCCATCTATCCAAATATGAATTACCCGTATTTCCTTCACCCAATTTGAAAGAAATGCAATCAATTTATATTTATCCTTCTACCTGTTTTTTTGAAGGAACGGTCATAAGTGAAGGCAGAGGAACAGAAAAGCCTTTTCAAATCTTCGGTCATCCTCAACTTCCAAAAAATTTATATTCATTTATGCCTAAGCCAAATGAGGGAGCCAAGAACAGCAAATGTTTTAATCAGGTTTGTTACGGATGGAATGCATCAACATTAAAAGAAAACATGTTGGTTTTGTTGAATCAAAAAATTCAGTTGAAATTCCTGATTGATGCTTATAGATTATTTCCTGATAAAGACAGTTTCTTTTTAAAAAATAATTTCTTTAATAAATTAGCTGGAAATGATTTGTTGATGAATCAAATTAAAAATGGCACATCTGAAGCGGATATTAGAAAAAGTTGGGAGCCGGAATTGATAAAGTTCAAAGCCATCAGAAAAAAATATTTATTATATCCGGATTTTGAATAGTATTGTGAAAATTGAAAAGTAAAAATAAAAATGAATTATAAGGAGGTTAGAATTGTATTTATGGGAACGCCTGCATTTGCCGTTGCCTCACTGAAAGAACTGGTAGAAGCGGGTTGTAACATAGTGGGAGTAATCACTGCGCCTGATAAGCCCGCAGGAAGAGGCATGGAACTTCAGCAAAGCGAAGTGAAGAAATATTCAATTGAAAAAGGACTAAAAGTATTGCAACCCACTAAATTAAAAGACGAAATATTTTTAGAGGAGTTGAGGTCATTAAAAGCTGATATGCAAATTGTGGTTGCTTTTAGGATGTTGCCTGAAGTGGTGTGGAGTATGCCAAGTAGGGGGACTATTAATTTACATGGATCATTATTGCCACAGTACAGAGGAGCCGCTCCTATCAATTGGGCAATTATTAATGGAGAAAAAACAACAGGGGTAACAACATTCAAATTGCAACACGAAATTGATACCGGCGATATTTTAATGTCCGAATCAATAAATATTGATGAAGCAGAAACAGCAGGATCATTACATGACAAAATGAAAATAGTGGGAGCAAAGCTGTTATTAAAAACAGTAAAATTGCTTTCAGAAGGAGGTCTAATTGTGAAGCCTCAATTTACAATAATTAAAAATGAAGATCTTTCATTAAAACACGCACCTAAAATATTTACAGAAACCTGCAAAATAGATTGGCAAAATTCTGGCAAGTCGATTATTGATTTAATAAGAGGACTTTCACCTTATCCCACAGCATTTTGTTTTATGAATGAAAAAAAATTAAAAATATTTGAGGCCGAATTTATCGAAGAAACGCACTCCTTATTACCAGGCGAAATAGAAACGGATCAGAAATCATTTTTAAGATTTGCTTGCAACGACGGTTTTATAAGTGTAAAAGACATTCAATTAGAAGGTAAGAAACGAATGCAGATTGAAGATTTTTTGAGAGGGTATCGCTTCTAAAAAAAAATCCCGAATATCTATTTAAATATTCGGGATGTATACAGTAACTTTTTCCTTATTTTGATATTTTCAATTTCTCTAAAAGTATTTTATTAATGGCTGCTTTAGGTACAACTAAACTTACGGTATTGATGGCAAAATAGGCTTCAGATACATTCACAAAGCCTTTGAATGGATTTGTAGCGCCATAAGAGTTTTTTACAATGAAAAATATTTTTCCATTTTTCGCTTTTTCAACACCTACAATATGCATTAAGTGATCATCTTGTGTGGTTAAATTTTCAAATCGGTCCTGTCTGATTTTATCATTCCATTTGCCTTCAGGAGAATCGGGATTCATAAGACTTGGTTTTACTTCTCCATTGTCTTCAAGATTCATGGCAAATCCAGCTTGATGATTGAAACCAATATTTGATACATCCGTATCCCATAAAATGGTATACCCTTGTTGCAAAACAGATTTTACTAATTCAATCATTTCATTGAGTGGAAGATTATAATAACTGCCATTGCTGAAATTATCAGGCACTTCTAGAATAAATGGTTCATAAAAAGGATGATGCGTAAAAGAGGTAATGTTTACATATTCATCCGCATTAAAATGCAAAATAGTTTTGGCAAAACTTTGCGGTGTATAAGATTGATTTTGATAAACAAATTTCGCAGGAGCTGTACCTAAATATTGATCAAGGATTTGATTATAACCTAAAAGCCAGTTTGTATTGTTGATTATTTTTGATTTTTGATTTTCAATATTTGAAGCAATAGTACTATCTAAATATTTTTTAAGCGAAAGAATTAGTGTTTGATGATTGTAATATTTTACATTTTGCGGTAAGCCAGAGTAAACTATTTCAGGTACCGCTCCGTATTTTGAAACGGCATTGATTACATCATGACCCAATCCACCTTCACCAAATTGCGCATGACCCTGACGTAAAAAATAATTTTTTGCTTTTTCAATATAAATATTTCTAACAGTAAACATTTCACTCAGATCTATATCTTCTGACATGCTCTTTTTATATTGGCTTTCCAATAAAGAAGTTGTTGAAAACGACCAGCAAGTTCCAGTGTTTTGTTGGTTTTTAACTGAAGTACATTGGTTAGTAATCCATTCAGTGAATAAATTACTTGTATTGGTATTGATTAAGTTAGAGCGGTCTCTATTTTGTTTGCTAAAATTTATTTTTCTATTATCTGCTTTAGGAAGTAATACATCTTCTGTTTCTTGAGCTTGAGAAAAAGAGAAATAACAGCTTACAATACCAAGCAGTAACAATGGAATTCTTTTCATAAATTTTATTTTTAATAATTTAAAGTAGCTTCAAAATCATTGTCGTTCTCACCTAGCGCGACAGCTCCGGATTTACTAATTCTGATGACGACACCTTTATTCATCATCATTTCAGGCATAACGTCTAAGACTTTTGCGAAAATGAATTTTTTGTTTTTAGGATTGGTGATTTTAACGATGGTTCCTGCAGTAGCACCATTATGTAGACAATAATATTTACCATCATCCCAACCACTAGTGCTTTTGAATACAGCAGCCATTCCTGTTTCTTCAGTTGGGTTTGTTTTAGTCGTATTTTGAGAGAAAAACATTTTGCCGAAATAGCCTCCTTCAATGACATCTCCTGCCATTATGTTCATTGAATCTGAGGGTCTTGGTATTTCTTTATTAACAACAAAAGGAGGGGTTAAAATGGGCGATGTTTTTTGTTGTGGCGTTGTTTTTTTATCTGCAATCTTATTTTCTTTTTTGTCAACTATTTCTTGGGTTGTATTTTTTTCTGTTTTTTTATAACCAACAATTAATTTCATTCCTTCGCTTAAAGCATCAGATTCTAAATGGTTCCATTTTTTTAAACTGTCCATAGGAACTCTATCATATTGCATTCGAATTTGAAACAGATTTTCCTTTTTTTGAACTGTATGATAAATCGCATCAGAAGCATCTTCTGCTATTTGAACAGGAGTAGTTTTTTCTTCTTTTTTAATGATTGGCAAATCCGATTTAGTAGGAGTTGAGCTAGTCGTCTTGTTATTTGGTATTTTAATTACTTGCCCAATCGACAATCCATTTTCAAATGACAAGTTGTTAAATGCAGCTAAATCTTTTGGATGAACATTATAATCTCGTGCAATTGAATAAAATGTTTCTTTTGGCCCAACAGTATGCGTTCTTTGCGCATTTGAAAACAAAGGCATGAAAAATAAAATGAAAAACAATTTTTTGAGATATTGATTCATGGGATTGATTTTATTTATGCAAATATGCATAATTAATTGGTTACTTATGAATTATTCGCCATTCTTTAGGGTAATAATTGTTAATTCTATTGGGTAAAACTTTAATAAAACCAAGACTGGTATTTTTATAAGATAGTAAATTCCATCCTTTGTTTTCGGCCAACAAATTTTTTAAATCCAATCTCAAAAACGACAAAGCAGTTTGAAGGTCAATATCAATTGTATGAATTGATTCGCTTTTGATTGTACTCACAGCAAGTTCGTGAGCAGGAATAATTTCGTCACGAATAAGGCTTCCAATAGTTGTGCCGGTTTTTTTTATATATAGTGCAGATTGGATATTTGTTATTTCTTCAAATAAATTTTTAGGAAAAGCAATCACATCATCTTTCCAGTTGAAAAATTCTGTAGAAGGATCATCCTTCACCCATTGTTGAATACTATTTGTTTTTTTGATGGGTACAATTTTATTTGTTTGACTGTACTTTGTTTTTTGAATTGCTGTGTTCGGTTTTTCAAATGCTGCAATAAAAAAACCTTCACCTTTTAATTTATTGGGATAAAATCTATAACCAAACGCATGATGTTGTGCAGAAGAAGTTTCAACAATATTCCAATCGGCATTTGTTTTTATTTGAATTGAATTCAAATCTTGCTCTTTTATCATCCAATCACAAATCATTTCATTTTCATGATAAGAATAGGAGCAAGTGGAATAAATCAAAATACCGCCTGGTTTTAAAGCATTTAATATATCGTTTAAAATTCTTTGTTGTCTTTGATTACAAAGCGCCACATTATTTTCGCTCCATTCATTGATGGCATTAGGATCTTTTCTAAATAAGCCGCTTCCGCTGCAAGGAGCATCTACAACAATAACGTCGAAATATTCAGGGAGCTTTAGAAAATCTTTAGGATCGTTATTTGTAACAATGGTATTTAAAGCACCCCATTTTGTGATATTTTCTGATAAAATATTAACTCTCGACTTGATAACCTCGTTACATACCAATAAGCTTTCTGGCGACAACAATGATTGAATAAGGGTAGATTTTCCTCCGGGAGCAGCGCATAGGTCTAACACTTTTAATGATGCAGACAAGTCGCAGGTTTGTTTCAAAACTTCTTCTAAAAACATACTACTTGCTTCTTGCACATAATACATGCCTGCATGAAACAAAGGGTCTGTAGTAAAGGATGGACGATCTTGAAGATAATATCCTTGCGAACTCCAAGGAACTTGCTCTTCCAAAACGAGCGCATCGTTGGGGATGTCGGTTTTTTTAAAGGGATTAAAACGAACTGAAGTGATAGGTTTTTCTTGCTGATGTGCAGCCAAAAAAGATTCTTTTTCAAATCCTTTAATATCTTTTAAAGAATTTAATAATGCTTCAGGCAGAGTTTGTAGCAAGTTCAAAAAATTAATTCAATGGTTTATGCATTCTTAATTTCGGAGCACAAATCTTGTAACACTTTTTTCGCGTCACCAAACAACATAGAAGTTTTTGGTTTAAAGAATAATTCATTTTCAATTCCAGCGTATCCTGGTTTCATACTTCTTTTATTTACAATAACAGTTTTTGCCAATTCAACATCTAAAATAGGCATACCATAAATTGGAGAAGCCGGATCAGATTTAGCAGCTGGGTTTACAACGTCATTTGCTCCTAAAATAAATACCACATCGGTAGTTGCAAATTCATCATTAGCTTGTTCCATTTCTAATAATACATCATAACTAACATCGGCTTCGGCTAACAATACGTTCATGTGCCCTGGCATACGACCCGCTACTGGATGAATAGCATATTTAACCTCAACACCTTTATCTGTCAATATTTTTTCTAGCTCATGGCAGGCATGTTGTGCTTGAGCAACCGCTAATCCATAACCTGGAACAATCAACACTTTATTTGCATAGCTCATTACCATTGCGGTATCGCTTAAACTAATTTCTTTTGTATGACCTTGTGATGAAGTTGATGCTCCGCTGCCCGCAACTGATTTATTTCCACCAAATGAGCCTATCAATACATTTTTTAATGAACGGTTCATTGCTTTACACATCAAAATAGTTAAGAGTGTACCTGCTGCTCCAACAAGGATACCTCCCGTTAGCATTACTTTGTTGACATATAAAAATCCACCACAAGCAGCAGCCACACCGGTAAATGAATTCAACAAAGAAATCACAACCGGCATATCAGCTCCGCCAATAGGCATAACAAAAAATACTCCGTATACTAATGATAAGATAAGAATAACATACAGCATCATCCCTTGATTAGGATTTACAACCAATGAACTAGCACAAACTACCGCTAATGCTAACACTAATAAATTTAAAACGTTTTGTCCTTTGAAGCTAAAGTCTTTAATTTTTCCATTCAACTTACCCCAGGCTATCATACTTCCAGCAAAGGACACAGAACCAATTACCAATCCCAAAAGAATAATCAAAGCTTTTGAAGAAGAGACGTCATGAGCCGGTTCATTAATCAAGTGATTGAATTCAACTATTGAAATCAACGCTGCGCAAGCTCCTCCCATTCCGTTGAAAAGACTTACCATTTCTGGCATTGCTGTCATCTTCACTTTTTTTGCTGCCATAGTCCCGACTATACTGCCAATTAACAATGCAACAAATATCCAAATATGATTACCTAAATAATGCGAAGTATTATCTTCCTGGTAAGAATATAAAAATATGGTTCCTAAAATGGCGATTGTCATTCCACCCGCAGCAACTAAATTTCCTTTTCTTGCAGAAGCAGGATTGGACAACATTTTTAACCCTAAAATAAAAGTTACCGATCCTATTAAATAACAAATGGTAAGTAATTGCTGAATCATATGTTTAAAATTGAAAAGTAAAAAGTAAAAAAAATAAAAATTAAAAAGTAAAAAAATTAAAAGAGAAAACTTAAAAATTCAAAACAGAAAAACAAACAGAAATTATTTTTTCTTCTTGAACATTTCAAGCATTCTGTCTGTTACCACAAAACCACCCACCACATTCAACGTACCCAACACAACAGCAAGAAAACCTAAAATCAAAGCCAGGTAATTATCTTGCTCAGCTTTTCCCATTACAATAATGGCGCCGATAATCACTACGCCGTGTATAGCATTGGCACCACTCATTAATGGCGTATGCAATACACTTGGTACTTTTTCAATAAT
>CANGGD010000085.1 GCA_947453295.1 Chitinophagaceae bacterium
GGCGCGTAATTTTTCCAGTCACCTTTTATTTCAGCATTATTAGCAAGATTTTCCAATCCTTTATTTACAATTTCGAAATCTTTCATGTTCATTATAATTTAACGTTCAAGAAACGTGAACAAGCAAATTTATTGAACTTTATTGAAAAATAAAAATAATTTGAGTTCATTTGTTCAAAATATCATGTAGTTCACGTAATGTGTACAGATTAATTTATTAAACTTAAAAGGAAGAGATAAGTAGTCTTTTTATTTTGTAAAAATATCTTGTGTACAATTAATTCTTTTGCTGGTCATTTTTATTTTTAATATAGATTATTGTTCCTAAAAATAAGAAACATGAACCAATAGCTATTGGCCATTTATATTTCTTAATGAAATCGGAAAACAAAATACTAGCTTGGGCTATATTTTCATTAACCGGCATTTTGGTTATTCCCTTTTCAACATGATTAGGTATATTAATTGATAAAGCGTGAGGAGTAAGATTATCCAAATTTACCTGAACAGGTTTCGCTACTCTACCCTCTGTTAATTTTGAAGCAAATAGAATTTTTGGGGGAAACATTTCTTGAGGAGTAAGTGGTCTGAATTGATTCATAATGTTATTTAGAATTTTTTTTGTGGATGTAATAAAAATTCAATTCTGAATCAACAGCTTCAAATCCATAGGACATGGACCAATATATATTGCCATCGGTGTTTATATTTTTTGTGACAGAAGAAAATGATCCAAAATCTATCCCTTCATACTTAATGAAATCTGCTGAAATATTTTTTAGATTATTTCTCTTGATATAATTGTATAGTTTGCTCAACTTATCTTGATTGGATTTGATACTATCAATAAGCAATTTCATTTCATTACGTCTGAATGTTGAAAGGTCATTGTTGTATTTTATTTGAGCGGCTCTGCTAAATAAATTTGATTATCACGCTTTGGATGAAAACTTACTCCTGTAGCCGGACAAATACGTTTATCCCTTTTGCTTATTTCCATTTAATACTGGTTTTATTATTTGAAGTAATATAGGTTGCCGCCAAAATATTCTTGTCAGATAAACTACTGCTTGGATTTGACAACATCCAACCTTCTAGTTTATCTCGCTCAAAAAAAATCTTCTTGCCATTAGGCTTAGAATGCGGGATTATTTTTGCACTTGTAAGTTTATACAAATAGCTTTTCTTATATCCAAGATATTCGCATGCTTCATTAAATGTAAGTACTTTATTTACGCTCATATTTTTTCTTAATTAATTGAACGCAAAATGGATAATTTTTAAAAAATATGCTTTTTAACTTTCCGACTTTAAAGAAAAATAAAGGTCGGACAAATCCTTAAAACACTTATTTGTACTGAGCTTAAGAAAGATAAGTTAGAGTCTGAATTTTAAGAAGCCTATTAAATCAAATCGTCAATTTCTTTATAGCCATGACGAGGGTTGTCGTTACTGTCAAATTTTTTGCCTTTAATAAAAACACTTTTATTGAGAAGTATTATGCTGAAATCATCACAGATATTTTTAAATAAATAATAACCTTTGCTTTTTGATTTTCCCCATTTTATTCTTTGATCAGGAGGCGCTATTTCTAACCCTGATAAACATTTTTTGAATGAATTAAAACTTGTGTCATAAATATAGTGTCGATCTACAAGGGTTTTGTGCAAGTTTTTAAGTTTTAATATACTCCATTTTGTAGTGAGGGAAAATGGACCAGATTTTTGTTTGAGTCTCTTTTTTTTATTTTCATTCGACTGTTTTTGACTCTGTAGAAAATTTAAGAACTTGAAATAAACAATATTAGAGATTATGTTGTAAGCTTCTACTGCCAATTGATTAGGTCTGTGTTTTTTAAAATCTGGTTTTTTTACTCCATAAAACAATTGGTTGACAGAAGATATATTATTTGCTTCAGCTAATCGAAGTGAATATTCAAAATGAGCAAGATAGTTTACGTTATTAATATTATTTGGATCAATTTCTTTGAGTATTGGACAAGAATATTTTTTGCGAATAAACTTTTCATAATCCTCAATTTGTCTGACAAAGTCAAAAGATTTAGTAGTAGCCAGAATTTCTTTATACCAGGCAATTGAGCTTCCGTATTTATTATTAAACAGATGCATTAAAGAATTGTATAAACTTTCTGTTATTGGATATTTCTTTAAAAGTCTTTTATAATTTTTATCATCTAATAGGTGTTCATTAAGATGATCAAACAACAACTCACCTTTGATATATTTTAATGATTTTTTTGTTGTGTCAACAATCTTATCGACATCATAATAAGCCACTTTGCCCTTTTTTTTAGAGTCCAAATTTTCTGTAAAAGTTATTTTATAAGGGTCTATCAATTTCATCAAACTTAAGAGCATTTTATTTGTGTAAAATAAAAGTATTTCTTTTTTCTAAAAATATTTTAATTGTGATAACTACAAATCTATATTTATTTTATTGGTAGCTTTCTCTTTCATTTCTGCAGCTATATTAACATAACGCTGTGTATGCTTTAAAGAATTATGTCCAAGTAATTTTGATGTGGTGAGAACATCCACTTCATTGTATATCAGGTTGGTTCCAAAAGAGTGGCGGCCATTGTGCCAAGTTATGTATTTAACAATTCCTGCTCTGTGAACCCAGGTTTTCAATGTTTTATTGCAGCCATTTGAAGAAGGAAGGTTGAATATTTTTTGTGCTGATTTTTCAGGTTTTCCCAGCAGCTTCATGGCGGTATCATTTAGAGGAATAGACACATCTTCAGAGGTTTTACTTTGGTTTATATTCAATATTCTTTCCTTTACATTAATATGCTTCCACTGTAATTGTTTGATATCACAAAATCTCAGGCCAGTGACGCAAGTAAATAAAAATGCTCGTCTTATCTCTGTACTGTTCACAGGCGTTTCCGATAGCAATTTTATTTCTTCTAGTGTTAAAATATCTTTTCTTCTTGCTTTTCCTGTTGCTTTACATGTTACAAAATCGAGAATATCATTTTTCAATATTCTGTTTCTGTAAGCATATCTTAGCATTTTTTTGAATCTGCTGTAATAAGAACGTGCACCCTCTCCTATGCTTCCCTTTTCTAGATATTCCACAAAATCCTCTATGATAATTGGTTTCAAATCTCCGAAAGTCAAATCAGATTTTTTCGATCCAGAGAGAAAGGACTTGAATTTATTCAACACCGATTGCATGTTCCGCTTATCCATTTTGGTATACACATCTACATATGATTGCATCCAATCGGTGATGATAGTTTTCTTACCATGATCTAATTCCATGTCATAATTATTCGCTTCCAATTCGGCAGCTCTTTTTACGGCAATAGCTTCAGCTTGTCTCAATTTTTCTTTATTGCTTTCTCTATCAGATAAATTTGAGGGCTTTGCTAGTTGTAAATGCTTTAATGTTTCGATACTTCTCTTACCATTTTTATAGATATCCAAACGCAAAGAAATAGTTCCATCAGCGTTCTTTCGTTTTCTTAAATTTACACTCATAATAGGTTCGTTTCTCGTCCTATAAAGGTATGAAAATTGTTATACTTTTTGTACCTGAGGTACAGTGGAGGTACAAAAATTGAGAAAAAAAGGGAAAATAAGAGAAATGAAAGGAAAATGTAATATTACGAAACCCTTTATTGACAAAGGTTTTGAGCATAAAAAAAGCCTTCTCAAAAGAAGGCCTTGTGCCCAGAACAGGAATCGAACCTGCACATCCTTGCGAACGGCAGATTTTGAGTCTGCTGCGTCTACCAATTCCGCCATCTGGGCATAAGTGAAATTGGATTGCAATATTACATTAATCAACCAATCTAACCAAAATACGCTCTAGATATTTTTTCTGATAATAATATGCTTTGATTTGTTGATATTCCGTTTCTTCTAATAGAATCGAATCCTTTTCTAAGATATTTAAAACGCCTTGCTTTAACTGAGTTTCAATCCTGTTGATTTCCTGTCTTACATTCTCAATTTCTCCATCATCTATCCTTTCATTTATTTCCATCATTTCCATTAAAAAAGCAGATGGTAGTTGATATTTTTCATCGTCCTCCAAATACCCTTTTTGACGCAAAAAATACCCTATTGTTTTTAACTCATCCATAAATATATCAAATGCTTTGTTCGCTTCTGATGATACCCTCATAGCCTCCTCTTGTTCAAATTCTGAAGCATTTATATAAAAATCTGGATGCGTTTTCTTTTGTATTTCAAAATATTTTGATTGTATAATCCTTTTATTTACTAAAGGACTTTCCGCCAATTCAAATAATTGATAATAGTTCATTTTGTTTTTCTTTCTTAAGTTTCAAAGGTAATGGTTGAAATTTTATTTAATACTGTAAATTGCAAACAAATAAAAACGTATGCTCACTTTTGGTTTAATTCATGAAGGCAAATCTCCTTCAGATAATAGGGTTGCCCTTTCTCCCGCTCAATGTAAATTCATTAATAAAACTCAACCTGGTGTAAATGTTATAGTGCAAAAAAGTGCCTCTAGATGTTATTCAGATAATGAATACATTCATGCTCAGGTTCCTGTTGTGGAAGACATTTCCAAAGCAGACGTATTGTTAGGCATTAAAGAAGTTCCAATTAATAGCCTTATTCCAAATAAGACATACTTATTTTTCTCACACACAAAAAAATTGCAGCCCTACAATCAAAAATTAATTAAAACAATCGTTGAAAAAAAAATAACTCTTATCGATTATGAATGCCTTGAGCATGAAGATGGAAAAAGAATTATTGGATTTGGATTTTTTGCTGGTGTAGTTGGAGCTCATAATGGCATCATGGCTTATGGAAATAAAACAGGTGCATATAAATTAGATAGAGTGAATGCTGGAAAAAGCTTCAATGATCTAATCCATACTTATTTTGGCTTAAAAATTCCGCCCATAAAAATTGCTGTAACAGGTAGTGGCAGAGTGGCTCATGGCATTTTAGAAATCATGAACCTATTGGGTATTCATGAAGTTGAACCCGAAGATTATCTTTCTAAAACTTTTTCTTACCCTGTATATGTGCATTTAAAAGGAAGAGATTTATATACTCATAAAACAAACAACAATTATAACAGAGACGATTTTCATCAGAATCCATCATCATATAATTGTGTTTTTAAACAATATGCTGCGCATACAGACATTTTAATGAATGGAATTTATTGGTCAAAAGATATTCCCCGTTTATTTGAAAATGAAGATTTAAAACATCCTGATTTCAAGATTAAAACCATTGCTGATATTACTGATGATATGTATGGTTCAGTGCCATGTAATTTAGGCGATTCTACAATTGATGATCCTGTTTATGGAGTAGATAAATTAACCCTTGAAAAAACGGCTCCTTATTTACCTAATTCTATAGACATTATGGCGGTTGGAAATTTACCTAATGAATTACCCAGAGATGCCAGCAAATACTTTGGCGAACAATTAATTAAACATGTTTTAAAAGACATAATTGATGGCGGAAGTGAAATGATTGAAAGAGCCACCATTATAAAAGAGGGCGTACTTACCGAAAACTTTCAATATATGCACCAATATGTGTATGGCGACGCTCTTTAAACAGATTTGAAATTTATTATTGATTTATCAGCATTATCAATAAATTTACATCTTGATAAGTCAGGAATCCATACAGCAAATTCAAAGCAAAATTGATATCATTGATATCGTTGGCGTTTTTGTGAAATTAAAAAAGAGAGGTGCTAATTACCTTGGCAATTGTCCTTTTCACAACGAAAAAACCCCTTCCTTTACAGTCTCTCCTACTAAAGAAATTTACAAATGCTTCGGTTGTGGTAAAAGCGGAAATGCGATTGGATTTATCATGGATCATGAAAAATACAGTTACGTTGAAGCACTTCGTTGGCTAGCCAATAAATACAATATTGAAATTGAAGAAACTGAAACTAGTCCGGCATTTAAAGCACTTCAACTTACATCAGACAGTTTATTTATCATTAATAATTTCGCGAAAGATTTTTTTGTTCAGTCTCTTCATGATACAGAAGAAGGTGAAAATATTGCATTATCCTATCTCAAAGAAAGAGGATTCAGAAAAGATATTATTGATCGATTTCAAATAGGTTACAACCCTCAAGCAAAAGACGAATTCACTACTAAAGCGATCGAAAAACAATACAACAAAGATTTATTATTAAAAACAGGGTTAGTAGTAAACAGAGATGATAAACTAACAGACAACTATAGAGGAAGAATCATTTTTCCTATTCATAATCAAAGTGGTAAAATTTTAGGATTTGGTGCAAGAATAATCAAATCGAATGATAAATCACCAAAATACATAAACACTCCTGAAAATGAAATCTATGTAAAAAGCAAAATTTTGTATGGCTCTTATTTTGCCCGAACAGCAATAGATAAGGCTAATGAATGCTTGCTTGTGGAAGGTTATACTGACGTAGTAAGTTTACATCAAGCCGGAATTGAAAATGTTGTGGCAAGTGGAGGAACTTCGCTTACCGTTGATCAACTTAGATTAGTAAAAAAATTCACCAATAATTTAACCATTATCTATGATGGAGATAATGCAGGCGTGAAAGCTGCATTGAGAGGACTTGATCTTGCTTTGGAAGAAGGTTTGGATGTGAAGTTGGTATTAATTCCCGACAAGGAAGATCCCGATAGTTATGTAAATAAAATTGGCACCCAAGCATTTATTGAATTTGTAAAAAACAATAAAAAAGACTTCATCCTATTTCAATTAGAAATTGCTTTAAATGATGCAGGAACCGACTCTTCAAAAAAAGCCATTATCGTTAATCAAATGGCAGAAACAATTTCACGCATTAACAAAGCTGAAGATTTTACACGAAGACAAGATTATATTAAAACCGTTTCAGAAAAACTTAAAATTGAAGAAAATGGTTTTAATGCGCTAGTGAATAAAGTCATTAGAGATAAAATGTCAAAAGAAGAATTCAAATCAACAAAAACGAATTTTTCTGAGATTGAAAATCCTACACCATCCAATGACAATATTGATCAACTATTATATAAAGATGAACAACACGAGCAGGCGCTTGTAAGATGTTTGTTAGAGTTTGGATTAATGGAATGGGACAACGAAACAGTGGTTGCCGATTTTATTTTTAATCAGATTGACGAATCTGATCTAAGCGATTTTTTTGATAATCATCTACTCATCGAGATTATTAAGATGTATAGAAAATGGTTTCAAGAGGATTTGAAACCCAACTCTAAAACCTTTCTTTATTTAGAAGACAAACAGATTAGCGAAATCGTAATGAATCTTATGCATGTGGAATTAGAAATTAGTCCTAATTGGAAAGAATACTATGATGGCCATATTCCAACAAGAGAAGAGCTTTACAAAGAAGAAGTTTTTTCAATTGTCAATTATCTTCAATTAAGAAAAACCAGGAGACTTATTCTACAAAATCAATTAGAATTGGAGAACTCAAAAAATATTGAGGATCAATTAATTTTAATACAAACGCATCAACACCTAAAAAATATTGAAATTGAGTTAACCAAAAAAATTGGAACAGTAATTATCAAGTAAATTATCCTTCAACTAATTCTTCCATTTCTTCGAAGACTAATTTTTTACGCGGGATACTATTTTTTTCTAATTGAGGAGTACCTGATAATTTAAAATGAGTAGCGCACCAAACATTATCCAATTCTACATTCAATTCTGCTTCTAAAGAATGGTCATTAATTGCTTCCCAATGTAAATCGCGACATAAATCACTTGCAATTTTTGCAGTAGGTTTTGGGTGAGCTACCCACAACTTAGCTTCTTTATGCAAAGCAGGCATTACCTCATTTAATATTTCGGTTAATTGCTTTTTACTTACAGCGAAAATTAATGCAAAATCAATTTTTCTTGATTTCAATA
>CANGGD010000086.1 GCA_947453295.1 Chitinophagaceae bacterium
AGACTGAACCATTTGTACTGTTAAATTATCAGTATTCTTATCGACAATAACAGTTTGAGTCGAATATCCAACACTAGAAAAAATCAGAATCGCTTTACTCGATTTAAGACTTATAGTAAAAGTTCCATCTTTTTTTGTTGATGTACCAACCTTAGATTTATCTATAAGAATGTTCACTCCTTCTAAGGGAGCGCCATTTGTTTTATCAACAACCTTACCAGTCAATTCCTTCTTTTGAGCAAAGGACTGCGTTGTCAATAAAAGTGAAAAAATAAAAGTGTAAATAATGTTTTTCATTTTGAAAATTGGTTAGTATTTAATCAATTAATGTGGTTAAATGTAAAATAGATTCTGCTGCGTTTTTTTTATTGAAACTATAAATGGCTTCAACACAATTTTTACAGTTGTATTTATAATAAGCATAAGCTAAAATTGGAGCGCCATATTCTTCATCTTCAAAAGGCTTTATTTGTTGAGTGAACCATTTCTTTTCTTTTGTAATATAGGGCACCAAAGCAACAGTTGCTTTTTTTAATGTCTTTCCAGATGCAGATGAATAATTCCAGTAATCAATATTCATAGCATCGGCCATATTAGCAATTAACATCAAAGGCTCTATGATGAAAGCAGAATAATGCAAGCCGATTGTTCTTTCTAGTTCTAATGGAAAAAATCCTGATGTATCCATTTGCTTTTCTACTCTATCTAATAAGCTATTATATGTTTGTTGTGCTATTTCTTTATGATTAGTAAACAAAGCGAAACACAACTTCTGAGTATCATACCAAATACCATGATTGTTTTTTGTCTTCATTTCATCGATCCCATTTTTACTGGTAGTCAACCAACTTAAAAAATCGGTAAACCAGGTTTCAACAGATTTTTGATCTGCTTTACTCCATGATGGAGAATTTTGAATAAGTCCGATTGCATCTACAACGTTTATTAAAATTCTGCTCTCAATAATTCCAATTCCTCTACCATCATTTAATCCTTTAATCGCTTGAGCGTAATTTAAATTAGGATTCATTTTTGTGGCTGTATCAATAAACCAGGTTTTAAGATATTCTGCTGCTTTATCAGCATATTTTTTATCATCTGAAAAATAGTATGCCAAAGAAAGAATTTGAACATCGTCTGCAAAATTCATCATATTGGCCTTGTCTTTGAAATCAGCTACTTCTGGATTTATTTCGCCATCTTTTCTCATGTAAGGCAAGCCGTTAGGTTTTGATGGATCTGGCCAATAATAAATAGCAATACTCATATAATCATGTATATCCTTACTAGGAGGCATTTGCTTTTTTTCCATTACAGAGTGTGGCGGTTTGGAGAGCAGCTTATCCGCTTTTGATAATAGTGAAAGATAAGCGGTGTATATATCCCCTTTTTTATCTTTTAACTTTTGTTTGTTTGTAATTAAAGCATTTTTATCTTTCCCAAATACTCTTATATCTGATTGAGCATTTGTTTTCATCGAAAAAAACAACGCCATTAAAAACACCCAACTATATTTTTTTACATTCATATTAATGATTAATAACTGTGAACACTTGTGTAATTGTTTTTTTCTTTCCTACGTATTTTGCAATATAAATTCCATTAGTCAAAACACTAATGCCCAATTTTACATTTTGATTATATCCTTTATTGAATAAAAAGTTTCTTCTTCCATAATACTTTCCATTCATGTCGTAAATTAATATATCTGCCAAATCCAAATAAGGAGTATACACATTAACATACATTTCGCCGTTATTGTTATACCCATGAATAATTGGACTTGAAGTATCAGATGGGTAAATTAACATTTTACCATCTTTATAATTGAAGGCATAATTATTTGAACTAGCATTTGACAAATAAATACCATACACTCCGGGTAATGAATTAGTAGTAGCTAATGTACTAGCAATTGGAAGTGATAAAAGATTAGTTTCATTTTCACCTAAAACAAATCCACTATAAGAAATGGTGAATTCAGGATTAACATCACCTTGCAATTTAGAGGTGTCCTTAACATTAATAGTAAGTAGTTTTTTAGAAACTATTAAAGTGATATTAACACTAGAATCAGGATATGTACCATCTGTATTTTGATGAGCAGTAATAATTGTTGTACCAACTCCATAAATATGCAGAATTCCATTAGTAGTAATTGATGCCACATTAGGATCTGAGCTTGTAAATTCAACTGGTTGAATAGTATTTAAACTTAGTACATTAATAATTTCATCTTGATCGCCATACGTTCTATTAATAACTCTACTAAATTGGAAAAGATCTTTAATAGTTAATGTATCAGAAACAAAATTGATATTATAATTATTAGAAGTTGCAGCAGAAGGTACAATTAGATAAACGCCAGCTGGAGATGTTGCAGTTGCAGAGGTGCTTAACACCAAAGGCGTAGTTAAAACAGATTCATTTTCTCCATAAACAAATCCAGTGTATGTGGCAGTAAATTGAGGATTAGCATAACCTTGAATCTTAAACTGTGGAGCTGCTTTAATGGTTAGGTTAGTTTTATTAACAACTAAAGACCTGGTAATTGAAGCAGTAGGATAAGTGCCGTCTGTTTGTTGAGAAGCAATTATGTTAGTTGTTCCTGCTCCAACTATATGTATTAACCCTGTAGAAGAAACCGTTGCAACAGAAGGATTCGATGAAGTAAATACAATTGGCTGTGCAGTATTTAAACTAAAAGTTGTTGTATTAAAATCAGGGACACCATAATTCACAGCTTCAAATTCTGTAAATAAGAATGGCGGTACTGGATAAATTGAACCTATTGAATAAATGCCCAAGTTAGATTGAGTAGCTGTTGCATAATTGTTTGCATTATTTGCTCTACCAAAAGAAGAACTCCATCCTGTATCTTGAATTTTAATTACACCCATTAATACATCATTCACAGTTGAAAGCAATGAACCTTCAATGGTTGAATCCCAATCTAATCTAATTCCTACATCGCCACTTCCAGCAGTTCTGTTTAATTTCCAAACTGCATTAACTTTAGTTTGTGCGACTGTGCCAGATAGCAATGTTCCGTTTTCTAAACCATTATTTGTAATTCCCTCAAAAACAGAAGCACTAAAACTTGAAGGACTTGATGTTGTAAAACTAACAGGTAAATAGTGTGTTGAATTTCCAATTGGGAATAATTTTTGACCACTTACTGAATGCATTATCAATCTTCCTGTTTCAGTTGAGTTAGATAATGTTGCAATGTGATTATTTGTACCAAATGTTGTACCACTAATAACAGCGCCACTTCCTAATACTATACTATCAGCTGGCTTAATAGAAACTATTGAATTATTAATTATTAAAGCACTATCAATAGCTTGACTTTTATTGGTAGTAACTGAAGCATTAAATGTTACAGAATAAAATGGTGACCCATTTCTAATAGAGAATGGATTTAAAGTAGGTGCATTGAATACAAAGTTTGTTTTTTGAGCAAATAAAATATTTGCAGTTATAGCGCCATCAATTCCATTTGGATTTGATAATGAAATTGTAGGGATGCTCCCTGAAATAGTGATACTTGCGATTGCTGTAGACACAGTATCAGAAATAGTTATTGAACTTGCAGCAGTACTTGTTCCAATAACAACGCAATTATTGGATAAACCTGCCCCACTAACAAGCATACCCGTAGAAATACCAGTTATTGTTGGTAAAATTAAAACGCGACTTCCTAATGTATAAGTTGTAACTACTGAATTAATTACTCCTGCAGTTTTAGTTTGTAAAGTAGCAGAACCAGCAATTACATTGTTTTGTAAATCCATCTTACCATGAATGCTTGAATTGTTTATTCCATTGATTGTAAGGTTTTTATTTAAAACTACATTTGCATTTGCAGCAACTGTAAATGAACCTATTGGATTAAATATTCCAGAACCACTAATTGTTTGATTTTGATTTCCTTTAAAAATCAAATTAGATGTTGTGAAACCAGCTACTGCTCCAATTGTTCCATTATTCAATATATTACCAGATATGGAAGAAGCACCTGTTGCTTTTAAATTGAATACCGATCCGCTATCAACTGTTAAATTATCTATGTTATAAAAATTATCTGCATTAATTGATGCATTATTTGAAACTATTACATTACTAAAAACCCTGTTACTAAAAAACATAGAAGAGTCAGAATATATATTTGGTATTGACGCTTCAAATCTAACCGTGCTGCCATGGTCTAAAACAATTGGAATAACTGCTGAAGAGGATGCCTTGAAGAAAGAGAAACCTCCTTTATAAACTAATGTTGCTCCGTCTTTAAAAACTATTGCACGATTAATAGCTGTTGATGTTCCAAATGGATAGTAAGTAGATAATGTATTCACATTACAAACAGACCCATTTTCAAAAATCAAACAACCACCAGTAATTGGATTTGTTGCACTCACTCTACAAGTTCCTTTTGTAAGTGTTAATGATCCACTTATTCTTCCAGTTGCATTTGCTTGAATGATAAAATTTAAACCAGAAGCAGGTGTTATTTGCAAAACAGAGTCACTAACTGTTAGCGTTAGACTAGAACCAGATCCTATAACAACATCATCTGTAGTGGTAGAGTCTCCCTTGATATTTATTGACCCTCCACCCGTTGTAACTCTTGTTAACATTACATGTGCATTGTTTCTTAGTATTATTTGTCTGATTGTTGAAGAAGCTATTTTTAATGAGATATCACCTGTCATCGGAGTTGTTCCACCAATATTAGAACCATCAAAAATATAAATTCCATTAGTATCTGATGCTGGTCTTGGTCGGCCAGAACCATCTAATGAGGTATTCCATTTTGTAGAATCTGATGAAGTTGCAAAACCAACTGTAGCATTATTTCCTGTACCTCCAACCCAATAATATGTTGTGAATCCAGGTGCGATGTATGGAGTAACAGTTAATATTCCATCAACATAACTAATTTGATAATTATTAGAGGTTGCGCCAGATGCGACAATTGGATATGTTCCTACAGGAGAAGCAATAGTTGCAGTTGTATTTAATTGGACAGCTGTTAACAATGATGTTTCTGTCTCACTTAAAACAAAACCAGAATAACTAGCAGTTAATGCTGGGTTATTTAAACCTGCCATTCTTGTTTTATTATCTGCTGTAATTATTAAACTAGCTTTGTTTACATTCAATGTTCTTGTTATACTTGCTGCAGGATAAGTTCCGTCACTTAATTGAGAAGCAATAATATTTGTTAAACCCGCTCCAACAATATGAATTAATCCGCTTGCAGAAATTGTAGCAACACTAGTATTCGAACTAGTATAGGAAATGGTTTGAGTTGTATTTAAACTTGTAACAACTGTATTAAAATCAGAGTTGCCGTATGTTTTTGCAGGAATACTATCAAATGCAAATGCGCTTGCTGCTGACTGAACAGTTAGAACACCATTTAAAAAACTAATTGTATAATTGGCTGCTGTTGCAGATGCTGGCGTAATTGGATATGAACCCGGCGTAGATCCTAAAGTTGCAGTAGTCGTTATATTTACAGGAGTAGATAATATTGATGAATTTTCTCCATTTACAAAACCACTATAGCTTGCGGTTAGTATCGGATTGGCGACTCCTTCATACCTTGTTTTATTATCAGCAGTTATAACCAAAGCAGCTTTATTTACATTCAATATCCTAGTAATTGATGCGTTTGGATATATACCATCAGTAAGTTGAGATGCAGTAATGTTAGTTGTGCCTGCTGAAATTATATGGATAACGCCATTCGAATTTATTGTTGCCACTGAAGTATTCGAACTAACATAATTGATTTGATTAGCATTAGGACTGATTGCGGCAACTGTAAAATCAACAGCTCCATATATTCTTGGCGATATCGAATCAAATGTAAATACATTTACAGGTGTAATGATAGTCATTAATCCATTTATAAGATTAATTGAATAATTACTTGCAGTAGCACCATTAACTTCAATTGGATACACACCATTTGGTGAAGCTATTGTTGCAGATGTACTTAAAACAGGTTGAGTCAATAATACAGATTGAGTTTCGCCATTAACAAATCCAGTATATGTTGCTGTTAGTACAGGATTGTTAACCCCTTGGAATCTTGTTTTATCATCTGCTTTAATTGTTAACGATGCTTTATTCACTTTTAAAATTCTAGTCTTTGAAGCAGAAGGATGAATTCCATCTGATGATTGAGTAGCAGTAATATCTGCAGTACCCACACCAACTATATGGATCGTTCCATTTGAAGCTATTGTTGCTACCAAGTTATTTGAACTTTGATAGGTAATATTTTGAGTTGTATTTGCACTATTCACATTTACAGCAAAATCTACAGCCCCGTAAATTTTTGTTGGTATACTATCAAAACTAAATAACCCAGATGCAGATAATACGGTAAGGCTTCCACTTACATTATTAATACTATAATTTAATGCAGTTGCACTACTAACTGAAATTGGATATATGCCAGGAATGGAAGACAATGTTGCTATCGTGTTTAGTACAGGCAGAGTTTGTAAAACAGATTGATTTTCTCCGTTCACAAATCCACTATAGGAAACCGTTAGTGTTGGATTATCAACCCCTTCATATCTTGATAGATTATCTGCAGTTATAGTAAGTGGAGCCTTGTTTACAATTAACCAACTTGTGTCTATTGCATCAGGATGAACTCCATCAGATAATTGAGATGCAATAATCATAGTTGTTCCTGCACCTATAACATGAATTAACCCTGTTGAAGAAATAGTAGCAGCCGTTGAATTAGTACTTTGATATGTTATTGGAGAAGTAGTATTTAAACTAGTGACATGTGCATTGAAATCTGAAACACCATAAGTCACAGGATTTATAGAATCTAAAACAAAAGCTAATGGCGCCGATTTGGCTATACTAAAAATACCGAAAGAACTCACGCTTGCTGTTACATGATTAGTTACATTATCAGCTGTGCCGAATGGAGCTCCCCATATACTTGAAATGTTTTTCACAACGCCAATATCAGCATTTGAAGCAGCAGAAAAATCTGATCCCTCTAATGCAGCCGACCATCCAAAATCAACAGTAGCATTTCCTCCTAATCCATTTCTGTCAATTTTCCATACTGCATTTACCACATTCTTTAATTGATCAGTAGTGAATGGCACTCCATTTATTAAACCATTTTGAGTAACCCCTTCTCTTACATTAATTGAAAACGTTGATAGAGAATCGGGAGTAATTATTACAGGTAAATAATTATTGAGTGTACCAATTGGAAATAATTTTGAGAATCTTAAACTATCAATTCTTAATATCCCAGCTGATGAATCAGATTTTAATAGTTTGATATAATTGCTTGAGCTGAATGATGAACTACTGGAAATATTTTTTCCTGTTTTTATTCTTACAGTATCAATATCACGAATTGATAATAATCCATTAATAGTAAGAATGCTATCGATAGTGACGTAATTTTTATTGGTTGTAACATTTGCATTGAGCGTAAGGTTTCTCATTGTTGCAGAAGCCCTTGTTGAAAATGGAGATATTGTTGGTGCATCAAATACATAATCTGTTGAAGACGTAAAAGAAATAGACCCTACAGAACCAAAACTACCATCCAACCCATTGGCGTTAGATGTCCTAATTACAGGATAATTACCAGATAGGGTAACCGAAGTTACTGGGCTTGTCAATTGATTAGAAATAATGATATAGCTATTTCCTGAACTTGTACCTATAATATAAGAATTTGGTGGAACCCCATTTCCAGAAACCAAAATTCCATTATATACTCCAGCAGTATTACCAGCTCCACTATAAACAGCTGGATCCATTCTTATAGTATCTGATCCCACAGTTC
>CANGGD010000087.1 GCA_947453295.1 Chitinophagaceae bacterium
AGTCATTTCTTGACTAAATCCAGTTGAAATAATAGTAGCAGATAATGCTAAGGCAATAATTTTTTTCATTTTAATGATTTTATTTAATTGAATAATATCTGTAAATATCGAATTTTTATTTACTTAAAACAATTGTAGTTGAATCTTTCTAATTGTTTTAACAAATTTATTATCTTAAAAATAATAATTCTCTGTATTTAGGTAATGGCCAGAAACTATCATCAATAATTAATTCTAATTTATCAGCATGGTATCTAATTATATGGAAGTGTTTTCCTTTAACATCATCACAGTATGAAATGGCTTTAGATCTTGTATCTGTAATTTCATTGGCTTTTTTTCTGGCTTCTATCATAGCTTCCACATTTTCAGCCATTGTATTGATGTGTTCTGATATCTTAGCAACAATTGCTTGTTGGCTTGCAATTGCAGATGAAGGCATTCCAATATTTTTAAGGCCACTGATATTTTCTATTAATACATTTTGATATTTAATGGCTGATGGAATTATGCTAGTTGAAGCCAAATCACCCATTACTCTTGCTTCAATCTGAACTTTTTTGATATAAGACTCAAGCATTATTTCATGTCTAGCTTCCAATTCCAAATGGTTATAGATATGATTATTTTCAAAAAGTTTTTTTGCTTTATCTGAACTGAAAGCATCCAAAGAAAGTGGGGTAGTTTTAACATTTGGCAATCCTCTTTTAAGCGCTTCTTTTTCCCATTCATCACTATATCCATCACCTTCAAATAAAACTTTTTTACTTTCTACAATATACTTCTGAATGATTTGCATAATAGCAACCTCTTTCTTTTCACCTTTTTCGATTAAAGAATCTACTTCTACTTTAAAGTTCTTTAGCGTTTCTGCCATAACAGAATTTAAAACAGTCATGGGTGTTGCACAATTTGCTGATGAGCCAACAGCTCTAAATTCAAATTTGTTTCCAGTAAAAGCAAATGGAGAAGTACGATTTCTATCCGTATTATCCAACATTAATTCAGGAATACTTTTATGAATATCTAATTTCAACATGGCTTCATCAGTTTCATCAAAATTGCCACTAACTCTTTGTTCAACTTGATTTAAAACATCGGTAAGATATTTTCCAATGAAAATGGAAATAATAGCAGGTGGCGCTTCATTTGCACCAAGTCTATGATCATTACCAGCACTAGCAATAGAGGCTCTAATTAACTCAGCATAGTCGTGAACCGCCTTGATTGTATTTACAAAGAAGGTTAAAAACATCAAATTAGTTTTTGGTGTTTTACCTGGAGCTAATAAATTTACTCCAGTATCAGTACTCATGCTCCAGTTATTGTGTTTGCCACTACCATTAATTCCAGCAAATGGTTTTTCATGTAATAGAACTAATAAATTATGTCTTTTAGCGACTCTAGTCATAACATCCATTAATAAGGTATTATGATCTACTGCTAAATTAATTTCTTCATAAATAGGAGCACATTCAAATTGAGCAGGAGCTACTTCATTGTGTCTTGTTCTTAATGGAATTCCTAATTTATAAGATTCATTTTCAAAATCTCTCATGAAAGCGTATACGCGTTCAGGAATTGCTCCAAAATAATGATCTTCTAATTGTTGACCTTTAGCAGGTGCATGTCCAAATACAGTCCTTCCTGTTAAAGTCAAATCTGGTCTTGCATTGGCCAAACCTGCATCAACTACAAAGTATTCTTGCTCCCAACCTAAACTCGCATTAACTTTTGTAATATTTTTATCAAAGTATTGACACACATCAACTGCAGCTTTATCTAAAGCAACTATAGCTTTTAATAAAGGAGTTTTGGTATCCAAAGATTCTCCAGTATATGAAACAAAAATTGTAGGAATACAAAGCGTTTTCCCATTTCCAATTTCCATAATGAATGCTGGGGAAGATGGATCCCAGGCAGTATAACCACGGGCCTCAAAAGTTGCACGCAATCCTCCATTAGGAAAAGAAGACGCATCTGGTTCTTGTTGAATTAATGCACCACCTTCAAATTCTTGGATAGGAGTACCATCACCTTTTAAAGTAAAAAATGAATCATGCTTTTCAGCAGATAATCCTGTTAAAGGTTGAAACCAATGTGTAAAGTGAGTAACGCCTTTTTCTTCAGCCCAAGCTTTTAAACCATTGGCAATATTGTTACCCATTACTCTATCAATTTTCTTACCCCCTTTGGTAGAGGCCACTAAACTTTTGTATGCATCATCAGTTAAATAATGACGAGCCGTTTTAAGTGTAAACACATGCTCACCAAAAATTGTAGTTACTTTTTCAGAAGCTTTTACATTATATGTAATCGCATCTTTTGAAATGTTTTTAATAGCGTCAAATCGTAAATTTTGCATAATTTTTAATTTATGTAGCAAAAATATGGGATAAATATCTAAATTTTAAAAGATTTTTATCAACTTAAGCTAATAAAAATCAGTTTCAGGAAAAATAACTTATATATTTTATAAATTAATCTGTTTGTCTTTTCTAGAAATAGTACAAATTAAATAAGTAATGATGTAGGGGAAAAATAACGAACGATACCTGACTATTGAGCCTGTATTAGGAATTGTGTACCCTATTATTAAAAAAACAAAAAAAACTAATAATATGCAATAATAAAAAAATGGATCTTTTTTAGATTTTATAAAAAACCAGCATAAATAAATTAAAAATGCAATTTGATAAATGATTAATTCAATTTTACTTATCGAAAAAAAATAATTCCCTCTATCAAATACTGAAGGTTTGAGAAAAACATGATTTAAAGCTGTGGGTAAATTCTTGAATAAATCAAGAAAAGTTGGTTTTAAAATTTGCATATTTAATTCTGTATTTGCACAGGGAAGTTGCAAGAAATCAAATTGTTTTTTTGATATGATTAAAAGCGGACTATAGGCAGGTAATAAAAAATGAATGAAACTTACAGCAGAAGTCAAAATCCCAAATACCATGAAGTAAATTTTAAAAGTTTTATTTGGAAATTTATTTGAAAAATAAAAACCAATACTGATTGGTACCAATACTAAAAAAATATAGTTTCTTATAAACAGCAATGTGATTGCTGATAATATCAAAATTGCTATCTGTATTTTTTTGTTTGATTTTTTATTCAAAAAAAACATAGCGTAACTAAAAAATGCCGTGGCTGTAAAAACAATCAAATCTTTATGTATAGCGGAAGAGAAAAACAAAGTAGAAGGCAATAAAAAACAACCGATTATAATAAGCCATTTTTTTGTTGGGAAAATTGAAATGAAAATTTTATACAAAGCGATATGACCTAAAAAGCAAAAGAAGTTTAGAAACAAGGAATTAATATAGTAATTACCTTGACTAAAATTATTGAGTACTGCTAAAATCTTAATAAGAATATTATTTTTCAAGTCATTCCAATATGAACCCACTGAACCAAAAAATCCGCCATAATGATGGTATGGATTAAATAAAATATCGGTGAAGAAATTCTTGGGATCCTTTACTAGCATTTCCCACTCAAGTAAACTTTCTTTATTTAAACCCCAATAATCACCGCTGGGCATATATTTCAGGCTTACCCATCCTACAAATAACCCAGCAAGTATTTTGATTGAAAATAATGATAAAACAATCTCATTAGACAGACCTGCATTTTTCACAAAATGAATGCGATTAATTCCAATGCATGCGATGATAAAATAAAAGAAGAAAAGTAGGTAGTACAAATGCAAATAAAATTTATGTGGGAAGTTAGTTAAAATAATTACACATAAATAACATGAGAAAAAACTTACACTATTTATTTTTGCATATAAATATCATTTATGGAAATAACAGTAGCCACAGCATCCAAGTTAAGAATTACAGAGGAAGAATTTGAAATGATAAAGGAAAAATTGGGCAGAACGCCTAATTTCACTGAGTTGTGTGCTTTTAGTGGGATGTGGAGCGAACATTGCAGTTATAAAAATTCTATAAAATGGTTAAAAACTTTACCCAGAGATGGCAAAAAAATGCTTGTAAAAGCAGGAGAAGAAAATGCTGGTTTAATGGATATAGGAGATGGGTTTGGAGTAGTATTTAAAATAGAATCTCATAATCATCCATCCGCATTAGAGCCTTTTCAAGGAGCAGCAACGGGTGTTGGTGGTATAAACAGAGATATTTTCACAATGGGTGCAAGGCCTATAGCTTCTTTGAATTCATTAAGATTTGGGAATTTAAATGAACCTAGAACGCAGCATTTGCTTGCAGGTGTTGTGCATGGAATTGGTCATTATGGAAATTGTTTTGGCGTACCTACTGTTGGAGGAGAAATATATTTTGAAGATTGTTACCATACAAATCCATTGGTGAATGCCATGAGTGTAGGGATTGTGAAAAATGGCGAAACAGTTTCAGCCATTGCCGAAGGCGAAGGCAACCCGGTGTTTTTTGTAGGAAGCGCTACTGGAAAAGATGGTATTGGAGGCGCTTCTTTTGCAAGTGCTGAAATTACTAAAGATAGTGTTGAAGAATTGCCTGCTGTTCAAGTGGGTGATCCCTTTCAAGAAAAGAAATTATTAGAGGCTTGTTTGGAAGTAATAAAAACAGGTGCTGTTGTGGGTATGCAAGACATGGGAGCTGCAGGTATTATTTGTTCAACAGCCGAAATGAGTGCTAAAGGAAAGTCAGGTATGATTATTCATTTGGATAAAGTACCAACAAGACAACAAGGGATGAAAGCATGGGAATTACTATTGAGTGAAAGCCAGGAAAGAATGTTATTGGTAGTTAAAAAAGGAGAGGAACAATCTGTATTAGAAATATTTGAAAAATGGGATTTACCCTGCAGCCATATTGGCGATGTTACCAATGATGGTATGCTAAAGTTTTATATGAATGGGGTGGAGGAAGCTGTTTTACCTGCCGAAGAATTAGTGCTCGGAGGAGGAGCTCCACAATATGAAAGATCATTTTCAAAACCTTCCTATTTATCAAACATAGAAACTTTTGAGCCTTCAAACATTCCAGTTCCAGAAGATTTACAATCAGTCGCAAAAAAATTAATTACCATTCCAAATATTGCTAATAAAAAATGGATTTATAATCAATACGATAGTATGGTAGGAACGGGAACTACAAATACAAATGAACCAAGCGATGCTGCAATTGTAATTGCAAAGCCTACTAACAAAGCATTAGCATTAACAACGGATTGCAATAGTAAATATGTTTTTGCCGATCCATATATCGGTGCTATGATTGCAGTAGCAGAGGCTGCAAGAAATATTGTTTGTAGCGGCGGTATTCCGTTAGGTGTTACCAATTGTTTAAATTTTGGAAATCCATACGACCCTGAAGTATATTATCAATTTGTACAATCAATTAAAGGAATGGGTGAAGCTTGTCTAAAATTTGACACTCCTGTAACTGGTGGTAATGTTAGCTTTTATAATCAATCGCCTGAAGGGCCCGTATATCCAACACCAACAATAGGAATGGTAGGTTTATTGGATTCCATCAATCAAAAAATGACCATGTATTTTAAGAGTTCCGAAGACTCAATTTATGTAGTCGGACATCTTAAAGATGATTTTAATTCCTCAGAATATTTGCATAAAATTCATGGTATAGAATATTCACCAGCGCCTTATTTTAATTTAGACGAAGAGTTTCAAATGCAACAATTAGTTACTTCGCTCATAAAAAACAATATTATTTCATCGGCACATGATGTGAGTGAAGGTGGGTTAATTGTTACTTTATTAGAATCGTCATTTTTTAATAATCTAGGTTTTGAAGTGAACGCAGCTTCTGGTAATATTAGAAAAGATGCTTTCTGGTTTGGGGAAACTCAAGGCAGAGTGGTGATTTCAGTCAATCCATCTCAAAACAAAGAGTTTCTTGATTTCATGAGTACTCAAGAAGTTCCCTATCATTTCTTAGGCCAAGTATCAGAATCTACTATTTTAATTGGAGAAGAAGATTGGGGAACAATTGATGAATGGAAATCATTATATGACAATGCGATTGAACTTTTGTTGAAAAAATAATCAACAAATTTTCTCATCAATTTAATTCACCCTATCTTTACATGACCTCAAGAATTTAAAGTATCTCTTCGGTCAAATTATTCATTCATTTTACATAAATTATTTTTTCTATCACTTTCATGTGATGGCTATTAAATTAATTTAAATAGAAAATTATTATAGTATGGCCAAATACGTATTTGTAACAGGAGGTGTTACATCCTCATTAGGTAAGGGAATTATTGCTGCATCATTGGCCAAACTTTTACAAGGCAGGGGATTAAAAGTAACCATTCAAAAATTTGATCCTTATATCAACATCGATCCAGGAACAATGAATCCATATGAACATGGAGAATGTTATGTTACTGATGACGGAGCTGAAACTGATTTAGATCTTGGACATTACGAAAGATTTTTAAACATACCGACTTCACAAGCGAATAATGTTACTACTGGAAGAATTTATCAAACGGTAATTAACAAAGAGCGTGAAGGTGAATATTTAGGTAAAACCGTTCAAGTTGTACCACATATAACTGATGAGATTAAACGAAGAATGTTGCTTTTAGGACAAACTGGAAATTATGATATTGTTATTACAGAATTAGGGGGTACTGTTGGAGATATTGAAAGTCTGCCATTTATTGAGGCGGTTCGTCAAATTCAATGGGAGTTACCTGAAGAAGATTGTATCATTGTTCACCTCACACTTATTCCATATTTAAATGCAGCCAAAGAATTAAAAACTAAACCAACTCAACATAGTGTGAGGATGCTAAGTCAAGAAGGTGTTCATCCTAATATTATTGTATGCAGAACAGAACATCCAATCAATGAAGACATCAGAAAAAAAATTGCATTGTTTTGCAATGTAAAACCTGAAGCAGTTATTGAAGCTATGGATGCAAGCACTATTTACGAAGTGCCTATAAAAATGCTAGAAGAAAAATTAGATTTAATTGTTTTAAAAAAATTGCATATTTCTAATTATGCAGAACTTTCTTTGAGCAAATGGAATGATTTTCTAGATAAATTAAAACATCCAAAACAGACAGTAAATATTGGACTTATTGGCAAATATGTTGAACTACAAGATGCTTATAAATCAATACTTGAAGCATTTATTCATGCTGGAGCAATGAACCAGTGTAAAGTAAATATTGTAAATGTTCATAGCGAATTTATTGATGCTGAAAATGTAAAAGAAAAACTTTCAGGTCTTGATGGATTATTGGTAGCGCCAGGTTTTGGATCAAGAGGTGTGGAAGGGAAAATTGAATCTGTAAAATATGCAAGAGAAAACAAGTTGCCGTTTTTTGGAATTTGTTTAGGGATGCAAATGGCAGTTATTGAATTTGCCAGAAATGTATTAGGTTGGGAAGATGCGCACTCTACTGAAATGAATGAAAACACAACTCATCCTGTGATTGCACTTATGCATGAGCAAAAAGAAATATCAAATAAAGGAGGCACAATGAGATTAGGTGCTTATGATTGTGAAATTGAATCAAACAGTTTGGCTCATCAAATTTATGAGTCAAAAAATATTAGTGAAAGACATAGACATCGCTGGGAGTTTAATAATGACTTTCTAACTGATTTTTTAAATGCTGGTTTAATTGCCAGTGGTAAAAACATAGAAAAAGATTTAGTTGAAATTATAGAATTATCTGATCATCCTTTTTTTATTGGAGTTCAATACCATCCAGAATTAAAAAGTACTGTAGAAAACCCTCATCCTATATTCGTTAAATTTGTTTCAGCAGCGAAACAATATTCAGTATCTTATTCAAATGAAGTTTCAGCAACTAATTAATGATCC
>CANGGD010000088.1 GCA_947453295.1 Chitinophagaceae bacterium
GAAAAAAATCGCGATGATACCTGCCCGCTACGCCGCAACCAGATTTCCTTATAAATTAATGCAGTTGCTGGGGAATAAAACGGTTATCAGGCATACTTATGATAATACACTTGCAACTGATTTATTTGATGAAGTATGGGTAGTTACAGACAGTAACATTATTTATGATGAAATTATAAATAATGGTGGAAAAGCAATCATGAGTATAAAAGAACATGAAAGCGGAACAGATAGAATTGCAGAAGCCGTTGCAGAAATAAATGCAGCTATTATTTTAAATGTTCAAGGCGACGAACCTTTTATTGATAAAGAGAGTTTGAAAAAGTTAATGGATGCGTTTGATGACGAATCGGTTAAAGTAGCTTCATTGATGAAAGTATTTAATAATACTGATTTATTAGATAATCCTAATTATGTAAAAGTTGTAGTAAATAAAAAAATGAATGCCTTGTTTTTTAGCAGAAGCAAAATTCCATTTCACCGCGACTCCTTAATACATCCTGACTATTATGAACATATTGGTGTATATGCTTTTAGAAAAGAGGCATTGATCGCTTTTACAAATTGGGAGCCGACCATACTTGAATTAACTGAAAAAATTGAATGCCTTAGATTTTTAGAAAATGATTGTACTATTAAAATGATCATCACAAAACATGAAGGTGTAAAAATTGATGTGCCCAACGATCTTGAAACTGCTAAAGAATACCTCTCTACATTAAATGCTGAATAACTATTTACTTTCTCTACTGTAAATATTTGATTAATCTTTCTACCGCATTTTCTAAAGTAGATTCTTTTTTTGCAAAACAAAATCTTAATACTTTATGATCAACTCCATTTTTATAAAAAGCTGCAACAGGAATAGTAGCTACTCCTGCCTCTTTAGTTAATCTTTCAGCAAAGTCAAATTCGTTTTCATCAGAAATTTTTTCATAATTAAAAAGCTGAAAATAACTGCCGTATGAGGGTAGAGAAACAAATTTTGTTTGCATCATCATGTTATGAAAATAATCTCTTTTCTGTTGTAAAAAATTACCGAGTTCTTTATACTGACTGGCATCCTTCAGGTGTTCGGCTAATGCGAACTGAATTGGACTATTACATGAAAAACTATTAAACTGATGTACTTTTCTAAATTCTTTCATCAAGTGTTCCGGTGCTATGCAATACCCCATTTTCCATCCTGTACAATGATATACCTTCCCAAATGAAAAGCATACAAAACTTCTTTCAAACAAATCTGGGTAACGTAAAATAGAAAAATGTTTTTTATTATCGAATATTAAATGCTCATAAACTTCATCACTAATAATAAGAATTTTAGTGTCTTTAACAATTTCCCTTAGTTGTTGAATATCATGTTCACTCCAAACACTTCCGGTTGGGTTATGAGGTGTATTAATTATAATGGCTTTTGTTTTGTGATTTATTTTTTCTTTTACGAGATTCCAATCAATGGAATAGTCTGGATAAGAAAGTTGAATTGGTACTGGAACAGCTCCATTTATTTCAATATTGGGTATATAAGAATCGTAAGCGGGTTCAAACAAAATCACTTCATCACGTGGTTGTAAAAAAGAAGTAAATGAAGTATAGATGGCATAGGTTCCTCCTGGTGTAATTGTGATTTGATTCTCCGGATTAATAGTGCAATCGTAGTCTGTGTTTACTTTCGAAGCGAGTTGTTCTCTCAATGCAGGCAATCCACACATATGTGCGTATTGGTTATGACCTTTTTTCATGGCTTCATTTACTAATGAAACCAATCGCTTACTCATTTCAAAATCTGGAAACCCCTGACAAAGATTGATAGCATTGTGTTTTACAGCCAATGCACTCATAGTAGTAAATATAGTTGTGCCTATATTGGGAAGTTTGCTATAAACAGAAATACTCAAATTATTTAAATAATTATTTAGAGATTAATGATGATTAAATGAATTTATCGCCTTTGTTTCGTTTCACTTCTGCAACGTATTCTTTTATTTCCTGTTCCTTATCTTTTTTACAGATCAGCAAAACATCTTTTGTATCCACAACAATAAAATCTTCCAAGCCTTGTATTAATATAAGTTTCTTATTATCTGCATGAATCATATTTTTTGTAGCGTCTATCACCATAACATTATTGCCAGCAACTGCATTGTCTAAATAATCTTTTTGCAATGTTTCGTATGCACTAGCCCAAGTACCCAAATCGCTCCAGCCAAATGATGATGGAATAACATAAACATTTTCTGCTTTTTCCATGATACCATAATCAATAGAAATATTTACACATTGAGGATATATTTTTTCAATGGATTGATGTTCTTTTTCTGTATTGAAATTTTCTTTTTCTGCATCAAACACTTCATGAATTTCTGGCAATAAATTTTCAAATGCTTTTACAATGTTTTTCACTTGCCATACAAATATCCCCGCATTCCATAAAAAATCTCCACTGGCAACAAATGTTTTTGCTAATTCTTTGTCAGGCTTTTCAGTAAAGGTTTTCACCTTATATACATTAGGAGCTACATTCATTGGCTCAAACTGAATATACCCATAACCTGTGTTCGGATTGGTTGGCTTAATTCCTAATGTTACCAACGCTTTAATATTCTCTGTAAAAGTTAATGCTTCTAAACACACATTTACAAAACTATTTTCATCAGAAATAATATGATCGGCCGGAGCGCAAATTAAATTTGCCTGAGGATTAAGTTGTGCAAGTTTGTAAGAAATATAAGCAATACAAGGTGCAGTATTTTTTCTTGATGGCTCGCAAAGAATATTGTTTGGATCTAGGTTTGGAAGCTGTTCAATCACAATGTCTTTATAAGATTGAGCAGTTACAATATAGATATTTTCTGCGGGTACAAAAGAAGCAAATCTATCAAATGTAGATTGAATTAATGTTTTCCCTGTATTTAGAATATCTAAAAACTGCTTTGGATAATTGGTTCTGCTCATTGGCCAAAATCTACTTCCAATGCCACCCGCCATGATTGCTACATAATGATTTTTGTTCATAATGTTATTTATTAAATAATTCCTTCTCTAATCAAATCTTGTAAATGAATGATGCCTTTATACTTGCCATCTGCCATTAAAACTAAATGGTTTATATTAAACTCCCTCATGACTGATAGTGCCTCAATCGCAAGAGCATCTGCATCTATTTTTTTAGGATGAGCAGACATGATATCCTTTGCTTGTAAAGAATCAATCACTTCATTCTTTTCTAACATTCTTCTAATATCTCCATCTGTAATAATTCCTGCTAAACCATTAGCTTCATCAATAACAGCAACAGCACCTATCCTGTTTTTAGTAATTTCTATAATTATCTCTTTAATAGAAGAAGATGTTTTTACTTGAGGTGCTAATTGAGCATTCAATACATCCGATACTTTTAAATATAGTTTTTTTCCTAATGCTCCTCCCGGATGAAATTTAGCAAAGTCGTTACTGTTGAAACCTTTAAGCTCCATCAAACAAACAGCCAAAGCATCTCCCATAACCATTTGAGCTGTAGTGCTGGTAGTAGGAGCTAAATTATTAGGACAAGCCTCCTGTCGAACTGTAGTATTGATAAAAATATTGCAATGGGTAGCTAAATAGGATTCTGTATTTCCGCCCATTCCTATAATGGTATTGCCAAAGCCTTTCAAGAGCGGTAATAATACTTTTATTTCCGGACTATCGCCACTTTTACTTATTACCAGTATAATATCATCCTCCTGAATCATTCCTAAATCTCCGTGTATTGCATCTGCTGCGTGCATAAACAAAGCTGGCGTGCCTGTGCTATTCATTGTTGCCGCAATTTTTTGACCAACAATAGCACTTTTACCAATGCCACTCAATACCAACCTGCCTTTTGAATAGGCAATTTGTATAACTGCTTGTTCAAATGCTTCATTGATAAATGGAATCAATTCTTTTATCGTCTCTGATTGTAACTCAATAGACCGAATCGCACTAGGTATGATGTGGTTTTTATTCATTAAATAATTGCCACAAACCTACTTCAAATAATGGAAAATGCAAACTTGGTTTTAGTTTTAAGTAAAACAATTTTTATACTGATATCAATCATCCTATTAAGTGATCAACTGTCTGTCAATGATGATATAGGTTATCTTACTTTGTAGTCACCGCTATATTTTAAAATAATTTATTTCAAATATCTAAATCAATACCTATGAAGCCTCAATTCAAAAAGCAAATTGAATACGAAATAGATTCATGGAAAAGATTCATATTTTTTATTCAGGAAGAAAATATGTTGATGAAAAAAAGATTAGCAGAAATAACTCAAAATGAAGTAGAAAAACAACTGATTGAATTTATTGAATATTATCAAAATACTTTGATTATTGAAGACAATGTTTCAGCATTATGTAGAAATGACATAACAATTCATGAAAATAATATTGAAAAACTTAAACAAGGAGTTAAACAATTTTTTTTAGAGCACAAGAAACTTAGAAAAGAAATTGAGCTCATTGAAAGATATTTCAACAAGCTCAAGTTTGAATTCAATATATTTTTTTCAGAGAAACTTAATTAATCATCCCTTCCAGTTTCTTTTCATTCACAATAGTAATATAACCATCTTTTATATCTATTAATTTTTCACCTTTAAAATCGCTGAGGGTACGAATTAAAGATTCTGTTGCAGTTCCAGCTATCGTAGCCAAATTTTCTCTTGAAATATCAATCTTAAATTTTTCTTCTCCATTTACTTGATATTTATTTTTTAAAGAAACCAATGCATCAGCTACTTTTTTTCTTAATGAATTGTAAGCAATACTCAATAAATGATGTTCTTTGTCAGCAATATTTTTAGCTAGCATTGAAATAAATTTTTGGGCAACTTCTCTACTATTCATCAACAACTCTTCAAATTCTTTTTTTGGAATTAGGGCTAACTCACTCTCATCAATTGCCTCAGCAGTTTCTTTATACAGTCCACCTTGTAGTAATGATATATGGCCTAAAAAATCTCCCTCCGAATAAAGATCTGTTACAAGTTCTTTGCCATCATCATTTGATTTAAATGTTTTCACCTTCCCTTTTAAAACATAATACAATTGTAGTGGATGATTTCCTTCGGTATAAATTATTTGCTTTTTCTTATACTTGTTAATACTTCTGTATTCTGTTAATGCTTTTATAGAATCTCCTACTGAAATCTCTTGCTTCATTTGAAGAAACCCTTCCAAATTGGGGCTAAATTCCTTTTTCATTATATCCATTCGTTGCAATCTTCTATCAATCGCATTTAATAATTCTGTGCCTTCAAATGGTTTTGTTATATAATCATCTGCACCTAATTCCATACCTTTTCTAAAATCGGTTCGTTCTGCCTTAGCAGTTAAAAATATAAACGGTGTGTTTTTTAATGTTTCATTTTTTTGAACAGAATGCAAAACGCCATATCCATCTAATATAGGCATCATAATGTCGCAAATAATTAAGTCTGGCTTAATGTCAATTGCTTTTTCTATACCTTCCTTTCCATTGCTGGCAGTGTATACATTGTACATGGCTAACTCTAAAATTTCTGCAGTGTTTTCTCTAATTTCATCATTGTCTTCAATTAGTAATAGTGTCTTCATAATAGTTTTGGGGTTTAAAAAAGTGAGTAGTGTAAGTGTTTAATTAAAATATTTTTTTAAAGGTTATAAAAAAAGTAGTGCCCTTATTAAGTATGCTTTCAAAATATAGATACCCATTCATCCGCTCTACATATTTTGAAACAATATGCATCCCCAATCCTGGTCCTTGAATGTTGGTGGCGTTTGATGCCCTGAAAAATCTATCCATCATATGCTTTTTATCATTTTCAGGAATGCCTACGCCTTCATCTTTTACTAGCAATTTGATTTCGGAATTATCAATGAATGTTTCAACTTTTATAACCGAGTGCTCTGGAGAAAATTTTATTGCATTGGTAATCAAATTATAAACAATACTTTTCAACAAGTTGGAATCCAAATGAGCAATTGTACTTCCAATATGTTCGTATTGAATTTTTTGTCCGTTTTTTGTATGTTGATGTAAATCCTGAATTATGGTTTGCATGTATTTTTGAATTTCGAAATCTTCCAGTTTCACTGATATTTTTCCTTCTTCAATTTTTCCTAGATTTAAAAATTCATTTAAAATATCGGTCATTAAGGTTACAGAATTTACAATTCTATTGATGTGCTTTTCTCTTTTAACTTGTTCTTCTGCTTTGATGTATTTGTTGATAATAAAAGCAGATGATAAAATAGTACTTAAAGGTGTTCTGAATTCATGAGAGGCCATTGAAACAAAACGCGATTTTAAAATACTGAGTTCTTTTTCTTTTTCAAGTGATGACAACAAATCATTTTCATGTTTTTTTTGTTCCGAAATATTAATAGCAAGAGCCAGGTAACCGTAGCTTTTTTTTTCATCTCTTTTACTTACTATTGGCGATAATGAAATGGAAGCAGGAATGTGTTTATTTTTTCTCGTCTTTATCTTACATTCCAGGTTTTTTATTTTACCTATATCTGCCATTTTTAATACCATCTCTATATCACTTTTATACTCACCAAGCTTATTTGAGATTAACATTGCTCGGCATTTTTTCATTTCTGCCTTTGAAAAAAAATAATCAATAGATTTTTTTTCAATAATTTCTAATTTATTATACCCTGTAATTTTTTGTGCTTCTGGATTAAAATACGTGATAAGTCCTTTTTTATTAATAAGGAAAATCATGACTTGGATATTATCTATAATTGAATGCTGGTATGCAATAGAAGTTTCTAGTTTTTTATTTAAAGTTTCTAATACCTTATTTGACCTTTTGATTTCATCTATTCTGTTTTTAATGCTAGTTTCCAAATCGGATTTCTGAAAGATTAATTTGTCAGATTCTTTTGACCTTATAGAAATATCAGTAATGAAGACTAATGCAAAGGTTTTATTTTCTATTTCGTAACTACTTAAGCTAATTTCTATTTTTAATTCTGATTTGTCTTTTTTTATTCCAAACAATTCAGAGCCTTTACCCATTAATCTATTAGTGGGATGTGAGAAATTATTTTTGATATTGTTTTCATGCTGTTCATGTAATCTATCAGGAATTAAAATAGAAATATTTTTTCCTATTAGTTCATCTTCTTGGTAACCAAAAAGCTCATTTACATATGGATTTGCAAAAACTATATTTCCACGACCATCAGCTGTTAATATACCAATAGATGCGAATTTGAAAAATGATTCAAAATGTTTGTTTGCAATATTATCTTCCAATAAAAGATTACTCATATTTCCTTTTAAACTATCAATCAACATTATTTGTTAAAAGTAGTGGTATAGGAGTAATTCTATATTTTATTTTCATGTGATATAAATCACAATAAAACTGAGTAGAATCATGGTTTTTTCGTGAATGATCTACTTATTGTGTAATCAAATATTCCCAAGCTTTAGCAAATGAGGAAGATTCATTTCCTAAAACATCTTTCGGAACATAGGTGTCCAAGCTTGTAATATTGTGATCAGGAAACAATACATTAAATGCTGGTGTTGCATTTGTAGTTAACGTATGTGAGTTATTGTAAGGTGGATTATTAGTATCAATACTGATTGCTGGTCCTTGTA
>CANGGD010000089.1 GCA_947453295.1 Chitinophagaceae bacterium
AAACTATAAAGAGGATAATTATGAAATTAATTTAAGATTAGGTTGGTTAAGTTACAATGCTAAGAATTATACAAATGCTGAAATGTATTATGACAAAGCAACACAGCTTAAGCCCTATTCAATTGAAGCCAAATTAGGATTAGCAAAGGTTTTATCAGCATCCTCAAAAATCAATAAGCTCACAAATGTTTATCAAAGTATTTTGAAAATTGATGTTCAAAATTACACATCAAATTATTGGTTGGGCGTAATTTATTATAATCAAAAACGGTACGAATTAGCCATTAAATATTTCGAGAAAATCGTGAATTTATATCCTTTCGATTTTGATGCAAACCATATGATGGGATGGACATGTTATTTCTTAGGAAGGAATAATGATGCAAAAATGTTATTTCAAAAAGCTTTGCTTAATCAACCTAATGATGCCTCTTGTTTGGAAGGGTTGAGCTTAATTAAATAAGTTAGATACCATAAAGGCTCCCTCCCTTTTTAAATAATTTTTCAATATTCTCCTCAACAACTGGATCTTTTTCAAGAATTGGGGCATGATGTTTTTTTATTCTCGCATCTAAAATTAATGAACCAAAGCAATTCCAATGTTTGTTTATGAATTCTTCATACACTCCATAAATATCATGTGATGGGTTGCATCTTGTAAATGTTATCCATAAAAAATTATTTAAATGCTGGCGAATATAATTGGCATCATCACATACTATAAATAAAACAATCTCTTCATTTAATGTATCAGAAGATCCATTTTTAGGTATTATTTTTTGCAAATTAGTTTTCAATTCAGTTAACTCAAGAACCGCTTTTTCATATGTAGTGAACGAATTGATTTCTATTGCTACTACTCCTGGTAATATTAATTGCGGATTTAAATTGGGTTTGATCTCGTTTAATTTGTCAGGGATTGATGTTATTAATTTTCGTATTGGATTTCCATAAGCTGCTAAAACAACTTTACTACCAGAATTTAAAGTTTCACCAGAATAATCTAAAGTATCAATCGTAGTTTTTGTATAAAAATGAATATCTCGATCTAATCTTATTCTTTCAAATATATAAATCAAATATTCTTCAATTCTTTTTGTTGATATTTGGTTTGATTCATCGGCAGTTATGAATAAAAATTTTGCTAAACTTAATTGTCCTGTTCCTAGTACATGATTAGCAATAGTTAATAATTCTGCAGGTTGTTTGGTTGGGGAATAAGGTGTATATCTTTCACTTCCTATAGCTAATAATAAGGGATGAACGCCTGCTGCATCTACAGCATTGATTTCTTTTAAACCTGGGATTTCGTTTTTAACGGCATTGCCTGTAAGCGCATGAATTAAATCTCCAAAGCTTGTATCTTCTTGAGGCGGTCTGCCAACAACAGTAAATGGCCAAATTGCATTTTTCTTGGCAAATACTTTATGAACTTTTAATAAGGGAAATGGATGTTGCAAACTGTAATATCCAAGATGATCTCCGAATGGCCCCTCTGGTTTGTTTTCGTTTGGAAATACCTGACCTGTAATAACAAAATCAGCATCTAAACTAATACAATATCCATCTATATATTTATATCGAAATCTTCTTCCTCCTAAAACCCCGGCAAAAGTCATTTCGCTCATGCCTTCCGGTAATGGCATTACAGCAGCAACTGAATGCGATGGCGGCCCTCCAACAAAAATGCTAACCTTAAGAGGCTTGCCTATTCTATTTGCTTTTTTTTGATGAACACCAATACCTCTATGTAATTGATAATGCAAACCAATTTCTTCATTGAGTGTATAATTGTTACCATTCAATTGAATTCTATACATTCCCAAGTTAGCTTTCATAATGCCAGGCTGTTCAACATCTTCTGTATATACTTGTGGTAATGTAACAAATGCGCCTCCGTCAAGTTTCCAGTGTTTAATTAATGGTAAATCAGATATTTTGATTTCGTGAAATGTACTTTCATTAATTAATGGATTTTTTAATGGTAAAGCATGTAGTGCATTCCATCCTGTTTTTAAATTTGTAAATGGCTTTTTTAAAAATTTAATAGGATCGTTTTTTAATTCAATCAAATCTTGTACTTGCTTGAAAGTATCTCTGAAGATAAATTTACTGCGGTCTACTGTTCCAAATATATTTGAAGCAGCTCTAAATGAAGTGCCTTTTATATTTTCAAAAAGTAAAGCTGGACCCTTGGCTTCAAAAACTCTTAAATGAATGGCAGCCATTTCTAACTCAGGATCAACCTCTTCTTTGATTCTAATTAATTGATTATTATTTTCTAGATCTTTTAGACAATCTTCCAAATTTTTATAGGATGGCATTTCAGGAAGATTTAAAGATTTAAGGTTTTATTTTTGGAACAACAAAAGTGTTCTTCTTTGGACAAGAAACATTTACTTTATTATATTTTTCGAAATCCATTTCTTCAGAGTATTTTTTTCCAAGTCTAATACTTAAGGTTAAACCCAACGTAAAGAAATTGTCGTTATTTGTAGGGTCTCCACGTTTGCTAATAATACCAGGATATACAGCAGCTGAATAGTAAAGATCTTTGTTTAATAAATTTTTTCGATAAGCCAAATGAGTTGCTAAATCACCTTGTTTAGGATCCTTAAAAAACTTGTGTAAAGAAACAGAATCAACATAATTAGCGCTGCAATCATCTAGATAGTCAGTGAAAGTTTTTCTAATGCTTAATAATAAACCAGCTTTGATATTTTCAGAAATTGCAATTTTAAATCCAACTCCAAGTGGTACTGCAAATTGAGTAAGTGAGTACTCCGGTACATTCGGTAAAAATCCTTGTCCCTCCGTGTGGTAATCCTTTAAATAAAAGGTTTTAACTCCTTCTTCAAGATATGGATTGAAATGAAATACAGAAAAATTAGCCTGAACGAATGGTGTAATAGGTAAATTATACAAGTCAAGAAAATCATATTCAGCACCTATTGAAAATTCATTGATCTTAGATTTGAATTTTAAATTGCGTTCGCGATTTTTAAGCGTATAAGCGTCATTGCCTTCAATCATTCCTCTGGTATACAAAGAATTTATGAAAATATGCCGACTTAATTCATATGTAAGTCCGAAAGAATAAGTTGAATGTGGAAGACTTAAAGAAATTGCTTTGGGTTCTAAATCTCCACCATAGCCCATCAAGCCGAAATTAGAAGTAATGAAAAAGTTTTGTGCAAATGAATTACTACTCAAAAAGAATAAAAAAATTAATGTTAGTTTTCTCATTGGTAGTTACATTTTTTATTTCTTCATGTACATCACTTCTTTAATTAATTTCACTGTTCTTGATACATCTGGTAAATATCCTTTCACTAAATTGGGAGCATAATGCATTGGCGCATCAGCAGAAGTAATTCTTCTTATTGGTGCATCCAGATAATCAAATCCTTCTTTTTGAATTCTGTATGTTATTTCTGAAGATACAGAGGCGAATGGCCATTGTTCTTCAACAATTACTAATCTATTAGTTTTCTTTACACTCTCCAGAATTGTGAACCAATCAAGTGGACGAATAGTTCTTAGATCTATTACTTCTGCACTGATATTTTCTTTTGCCAATTCTTCTGCAGCTTCTATCGCAACTTTCATCATTTTATTAAAAGAAACAATTGTTACATCAGAACCTGTTCTTACAATATTTGCCTTCCCGATAGGAATAATATACTCTCCTTCTGGTACTTCACCTTTATCACCATACATCAATTCACTTTCCATAAAAACAACAGGATCGTCATCACGAATAGCAGATTTAAGCAAACCTTTTGCATCGTATGGATTACTAACAGAAATTACTTTTATTCCTGGAATGTTTGCATACATGCTTTCGAACGCAGTTGAATGCTGAGCACCTAATTGGCCGGCACTACCATTTGCCCCTCTAAATACAATTGGACAACCCACTTGACCACCACTCATTGCTAACATTTTAGAAGCAGTATTGAGAATTTGATCCAAAGCTAATACAGCAAAATTCCATGTCATAAATTCAACAATTGGGCGCAAACCATTTTGTGCAGCACCTACTGCAATTGCAGAAAAACCTAATTCAGCAATTGGAGTATCAATAACTCTTTTTTCGCCAAACTCTTCCAACATACCCTGACTAACTTTATAAGCTCCATTATATTCAGCTACTTCCTCCCCCATTAAAAAAACTCTATCATCTAATCTCATTTCTTCTTGCATTGCTTCTCTTAAGGCCTCTCTAAATGTAATTTGTCGCATTAAATTGTGTTTTTAATTAATTTTCAATAAAAAGTAAGCAAATTTACCCCAACATATCCACACAAACAAAAAGAAGATTGAAAGTTTTTGAATTAATGTCCATAAAAAAACCAGGAATAAAAATTCCCGGTTTTTTACTTTAAAAACATCAATTTTACCTTAAGATCAATATGCTTAACGCCGGTATATTTATAATTATTTCACTAGAGTTATGTTTTTTTTCATTTTGTTGAATGATTTGATCATTTATACATTCTCCAGAACCCCAATATTTAGTATCGTTGCTATTAAATATTTCTTTCCAATCTTCTTTGTAAAATAGCTTCATACCCCAATGCATATAGTTTCTATTAGACATATTCATAATTACAATCAAGTTATTGGATGCAATTTTTGATTGTCTCTTGAATATTAGTATACCGTCATTCTTTTTATTCAATTCAACCCATTCAAAACCTTTTTGTTCAAATTGAAGTTCAAATAATGCAGTTTCTTGTTTATATAAATGAGAAAGATCTCGTACATAATTTTTTAATTTATCATGACATTCATATTGAAGTAACTGCCAATCTAATTCTGAAGCTTCATTCCATTCTGATGTTTGACCAAATTCATTGCCCATAAACATTAGTTTAGCCCCTGGATGCGTATACATATACCCATACAATAGCCTTAGGTTGGCAAATTTCTCTTTTTCATTTCCGGGCATTTTGTAAATCATTGGACTTTTACCATGTACTACTTCATCATGACTTAAGGTCAAAGCGAACTTTTCATGGAAATAATACATCATGCTGAAAGTGATTTTATTCTGATGTTTTAATCTTTCGGCAGGAGAATATTTAAAATATTTAAAAGTATCATGCATCCACCCCATCATCCATTTCATACCGAATCCGTAACCACCATTTTCAATTGAATTTGTTATTCCTGGCCAATCAGAGGCATCTTCAGCAAACATTTGTACATCTGGAAATGTAGTATATATTTCTTTATTCAGAATTTTTATAAAATCACTCGCTTCTAGATTTTCATTGGTTCCAATTTCGTTGGGCTCCCATTCGCCTTTTTTTCTTGAAAAATCTAACCTTATAATTGAATTAACCGCATCAACCCTCATGCCATCTGCATGATAATATTTCAACCAAAAATGCGCACTACTTAATAAAAAAGAACGAACCTCTCCTCTTTTGTAATTAAATATATAACTGTTCCAATCTTTATGAAATCCTTTACGCATATCAGCATATTCATACGTATGTTCACCATCAAACAAATATAAACCATGAGCATCTCCTGGAAAATGTGATGGAACCCAATCTAATATTACTCCAATATTATGCTGATGAAGTTTGTTTATTAGAAACATCAAATCTTCAGGTTCACCAAATCTTGATGTGGCTGAAAAATAACCAGTTGTTTGATAGCCCCAGCTTTTATCATATGGAAATTCCATAATAGGCATAAACTCTACATGCGTAAATCCCATTTCCTCTATATAAGGGACTAACCTCTCCGCAATTTGTAGATATGAATTAAAACTATTTTCATCATTTTTATTGGGGCGCATCCAGCTACCTAAGTGTAATTCATAAATATTCCATGGTGCATTTAGTGCATTTTTTTTATGTCGATTACTCATCCATTTTTTATCTGACCATTTAAAATTAAAATCCCATGTTATAGAGGATGTTGCTGGTCTTAACTCCGAAAAAATTGCATAAGGATCTGCTTTGTAAAGTGTTAGATTGTTTGTGCTTGTGATATGGAATTTATATAAACTGCCTTTTCTGATATGCGGAATAAAACCTTCCCAAATACCTGATTTATCTAGTCTAACAAATAATTGATGCGTATCTGTATTCCATTCATTAAAATCACCAACAACTGATACCATTTTTGCATTAGGAGCCCAAATTGAAAAATAGAAACCATCCGTATTTACCGCGGTTATTTTTTTTGCTCCAAAAAAATCTTGTGCATTTGTAAGTAGCCCACTTTGAAAAAGTTGAATAATATCATCTGTAAATAAGGAGTAATTCCAGACGTTTTTTAAAGTATCAACGAAATGTACATTTTCGTATTTCATCGTTTTAATTTGATATTATTTTTCAACTAAAAATTAGCATTTCAATTTTGTTACTTGATTTATACATTATCATCGTGTTCGTACAAGGCTAATTTTGGAGGCTATTATAAAGAAATATATATTGTAAAATTAAGCTAACTTGCGTATTATTTTTATTTTTTAATTACTTAAGATGTTTTGCAAAAATATAATATTTAAAAGCTGGGTGTTTCTTTTTATTATGATTATGATTAGTCATGAAAGCAATGCTCAACAAACTAACTTGTCAGGTAAGGTGTTTGATAACACTAATAATCTGCCTATTAAAAATGCTGTTGTGATGATTTTGTCTGATAAAGATTCTATACTAAAGGCATTTGCAAGAACAAAGGAAGATGGAAGTTTTACTTTGCAATCTGTTATTTCTGGTAAAGTTATTATGATGATTTCACATCCTCTTTATGCAGAATATATTGATGATATAAAAATCATAAACACAAATATTAAAATTAAAAACATCGGATTAACAAACAAAAGCAAGTTGTTATCTGAAATAATCATCAAAACAGGCGGATCCATAAAAATTAAAGGTGATACTACTATATATACTGCAGATAGTTTTAATGTTAGTGCTAATGCTAATGTAGAAGAGCTATTAAAAAAACTACCTGGGATTCAAGTTGATAAAGATGGCCAAATTAAAGCCATGGGTCAAAAAGTAGAAAAAGTTTTAGTTGATGGAGAAGAGTTTTTTGGAGATGATCCTGGAATGGCAGTAAAAAATTTAAGAGCAGATGCAGTTAAAGAAGTTCAAGTGTTTGATAAAAAATCTGAGCAAGCAGAATTTACGGGTATTGATGATGGTAATACAAAAAAAACGATCAATTTAAAATTGAAAGCAGATAAACGAAAAGGTTATTTTGGCAAAATTAATCTTGCTGGAGGAATGGCAAAGGACATACCTAATAGGTTCAATAATAATATCCTTTTTGGATCATTTAAAGGGAGTCGTAAAATTTCGGCTTTTTTACTTAATGGAAATATTAGTCAGGATGGATTAAGTTGGCAGGATAGCCAGAAGTATGGTACAAGTGATAATTCAAATTTTGAAATGTGGGATGAAGATGGAATTTTTTCTTTCACTATGGGAGGAAATTCAAGTGAAGAAGAAATAAGCATCAATACTGAAAATGGATTTCTTAAGAATTTGAATAGTGGCTTACAATACTCTAATAAATGGAAAGATAATAAGCATAACATTAATTTTTCTCCAAAATACAA
>CANGGD010000090.1 GCA_947453295.1 Chitinophagaceae bacterium
AAAGAAAAAATATTACCAGGATTGAAAAAATTCGGATTCAATATTATTGAGTTAGATACAGACGGCAATAAAAAACTCTAAATGTTTTTATTTTGATAGTTGTATAATTTCATCATAAGCACCATCCCATAATGAAATCCTGCTTCGAAGAGAAGCAATGGTTGCTGCTGTTGCTTCTTCCCAATATTGTTCATCTGTACAACAAAGATTTTCTGTCATTTTTAATGCCAGATGACTATGGTGATCGCCATCTACCTCTATATGTCGTTCCAAATAATATTTAAAAATTGAAATGCTATCAGGAAATTTTTTATCAATATCATTAATAATTGAATGGAACATTCCAGGAATTAAATCCTCTCTGCCGAATGTGAATATAGCTGCTTGCAAATGAGCTTTTCCTGAATGAATAATATCAAATGTATTGTTGACAAATTTTTGCGAAGCAATTGGTGTATTAGATGCTTTAAAAGCTAATGTAAAATCACCTGATTGTTTTAGTGTTGATGTAAATGTTTCTATACAAGAAACATTTGCTCCTGATTGCCTCATCGCATCAAGATAAATTTCAAAATGGCTTTTTCTATTTCCCTGTTGATCTATATCGGACTCTTCACCAGTTACAATTTCATTGATTAGAAATCTTGTATCGGCCGATCCGACAGGGAACCATGGGATTGAGGTGCAGGTTAAATTATTTTGTAAAGATTTTAATAAAGACATAAAATCCCATACAGCAAAAACATGATAATTCATGAAAATGTTTAGGTCATCAAGATTATTGATAGCGCTATACACTTTATGATGAATGATTTCTTGACGCAGGGGTTGAATAGCGGTTTGTAATTTTTCTACAAAAGATTTTGTGTTCATGTTTTTTCAATTTGTTGCCGCAAGTTAAAGGCAGGCTTTCAAAACATGAAAATATGTTGATGTAATTAAATTAAAGAAGCAAAAATCTTTAATCAAAAAAGAAGAAAAAATACAATGCAGCTTGTGATGAAAATTACTTATTTTTAATACAATCAATAGATGAAAAACATAATAATCATAGATATAATTGTTATTAATTGGAATTCTGGCAACAAAACAATTAATGCGCTTTCATGTTATTTGAATGAAAAAAAAGACAATCTGGTTTGTAATATTATTGTTGTAGACAATGGTTCAAAAGACAACTCCCTAAATCTTTTAAAAAACAAGGAGATTACTTTAATTAATAATGTTGAAAATATTGGATTCGGAAAAGCGTGTAACCAAGCATTTGAAATTTGTAATGGGGACTATGTTTTATTATTAAATCCAGATACTGAATCTTCTTTAATGGTTCTTGAAAAATTGGTTGCTATTATGGAAAATAATTCTGGATATGCGATAATTGGGCCACAACAAAAAAATGAACATGGTGAAATAATTCGAACTTGCGGAAGATTTCCTTCTTTTATCAGCTCTGTATTTGAATTAACTTCATTGTCTAAGTTATTTCCAACTGTTTTTTTACCAACTCCAATCATGAAAGAATGGAATCATTCAGAAAGCAGAGATGTTGATCATATTATGGGAAGTTATTTGTTAATAAAAAGAAGTGTTTTAAAGGAAATTGGAGGAATGGATGATAGGTTTTTTGTTTATTTTGAAGATCTTGATGTAAGTAAACGTGTCATAAACAAAGGTTATAAAATTCATTATACTACTTCATGTAATATAATTCATGAAGGAGGTGGAAGTGGTGAAAAGGAAAAAGAAAAAAGACTTTTATATTCAATTAATTCAAGAAGAATATATTGGAAGAAGTATTTTGGTACAATTAATTATTTTATTTTAGTATTATTATCCCTAACAATTGAGCTGCCACTTAGAGTTATAAATACTTTATTTAAAGAAAAACGAGTGGCATTTTTTTCAACAACACACATATATATAAGCTCTTTAAAATCTTTAATCAAAAAAGAAGAAGAAATATAATGCAGCTTGTGAAGGCTTGATGCTTTCGTAATAACCGATGGTGTTTCCAGATGAATTTTTTACCCGGCCATCTTCAACATAACCAATGGTGTTTCCAGATGAATTTTTTACCCGGCCATCTTCAACATAACCAATGGTGTTTCCAGATGAATTTTTCACTCGGCCATCTTCATAATAACCAATCGTATTACCTGATGAATTTTTAACCTTATTATCATCAAAATAACCAATCGTATTACCTGACGCATTCTTTACCCTACCATCTTCAATATGACCAATCGTATTGCCTGACGCATTCTTTAATTTTTGAGCAAAACTTGTGATAGCAAACAGAACTATACACAAGAATAAAAAAAATCTTTTCATAAAATAAGATTTTATTGTTGTACATAAATTTAATTAAATAATTTACAGTTTACAATGTTTTATATCACAATTTTTTTTGTACTGCAAAAAATAAAATTGAAATAAAAATGAATTTTCAATATATTAACTCATGAAGGCAATCGTTGACTGCAATAGTTTTTATGCTGCCTGTGAAAGGTTATTTAAGCCTTCTTTGCATGGGAAGCCTGTAGTTGTATTAAGCAACAATGATGGCTGTATTGTGTCTCGTACCGATGAAGCGAAGGAACTAGGAATTAGAATGGCAGAGCCTTACTATCAAAATAAATTAGCAATTGAAAAAAATAAAGTAGCGGTATTTTCGAGCAATTATCATTTATATGGTGATATCAGCCGACGTGTAATGGAAACGTTACGAAGTTTGTCTCCATCGGTAGAAGTATATTCTGTGGATGAATCGTTTTTAGAGCTTACCGGAATAAATGAAAACAAACTATACGATTACGCGCTGTTTTTAAAAAGCACTACTGAGTTATGGACAGGAATTCCTGTTTCTGTGGGAATAGCGCCAACGAAAGTATTGTCTAAAGTAGCAAATCGATTAGCAAAAAAAGACAAGATTGGAACAAAGGGTGTGGTGGTTCTTCAAACTCCTTCTCAGCAAAGAGAAGCACTAGAAAAAACAGCAATTGAAGATATCTGGGGTGTGGGAAATGCTAATGCAAAAAAGTTGAGGCTCTTCAATATTAATACAGGATGGGATTTGCGAAATATGAATGAAGAGTGGGCAAGAAAGAACTTGGGTGGAATTGTGGGTGTACGTTTAATTAAGGAATTAAAAGGGTTTCCTTGCATTGAAATGAAAGACCCTTTAACAACAAAAAAAATGATTGCTACAACAAGAATGTTTGGCAAACCAGTATATGAATTACAGGCACTTAAAGAGGCTGTATCAACTTACCTTTCTCGAGCTGCAGAAAAACTAAGACGACAAAAAGGTGCTTGTAAAACAATTACAGTATTTGTTGTTAGAAATGATCACACGCAGTTTAAAAGCGATTATTTTCCAGCATCAAAAACAGCCTATATAAATTTACCTTCTGCTACGGATTTAACGAATGTAATGATAAGTCATGTAATGCCTTTAGTGGAAATGTTATACCAAAAAGGAAGCAAGTATATCAAAGCGGGTATCATATTAGGCGATATCGTTCCGGCAAATATGATTCAATACAATTTGTTTGAACTCGGAGAAAATTTGAATCAAAAAAAATTAATGCAAGTAATGGATAATATTAATTTTGGTATTAAAACAGATTTGGTAAAATTTGCAGCTTTAGGCACAAAACGAGATTGGAAAATGCGCCAAGAAATGCGAAGCAAAAGATTTACAACAATCTGGGATGAGTTGAGAGAAGTAAGGTGAAAAGGAGATTAATTAATAATTTTAGATCGGGTAATTATTAGTTCAGATATTTAAATAAATTGATTTACTTTAAAGAAAGTTTACTTTGAAATATTTAATGAATGTTTTATTACTAATACTTGGTGTATTGGTATTACTTTTTCCAAATTCATTTCAGTTGGTCACAGCTATTGTTATGATTTTAATAGTAGTATTAAGTTTTATAATTAACAATAAAATATGTATAAATGATTATCTATTATTTTGGTGGCTAACGCTTTCCTGTTTTTTTATATTTTATATAAGTATTAGTGAAATTAATATACAAGACAAAATAGAATTAATACTAAAATATACTTTCTTCCCTTTTCTGTGGTTAGCCATTGGAACTTATTTAAAAGAGAATTATAAAGAAGAGTATTTAATAAAAGCTCTAGTAATTTTTTCCTTTGTTTCATTTTTTTTAGTTCTTGCGTTATATTATCTAATGTTAATGGGATATAATTTTGTAGAGCTTTTTTTTAAAGACCCAAATATAGATAATCAATATGGCCTAGGATTTACATTACATGTATATGGAAATATGTTATTTTTTGCAGCTGGAATTATTATCATAATTCCAGTACTTAATTCAAGATTATTTGAATTTTTCTATGTTTTCATGTTTATTATTGTTGCATTAATTTCTGCACGAACAGCATTACTTGTATCATTATCATTAGGAATTATATTTTTACAATTATATTATATTTATGAAAAAAGGTATGGCATGCCATTAATATATATATTAATCTTAGTCCTACTATTCTTTGGTCTTTCATTCTACACATCAAATTATTTAAATTATAATCTTATCGACTATTTTCAACAAGGTAGTCTAGAAAAATTTAAAAGTTTTGGTGGGAAAGAAAGAACTGCACAAAGTGGGTTAATGATACAGAAGATAATAAACAACCCTTGGGGTATAGGATTTAATAATATTGGAATCATTATGAATGAAGAAAAAGAATATAAATATGAAGTTCTTATATTAGCAACACTTTTAAGATATGGTTTATTGGTCTTTACACTTATAGGATTTTCATTGTTACCCATTATAAAAACGATAACAAATTTTAGAAAAATAAACAGTTACAAAATGTTTTGGGTTCTTGGATTTGTTTTCATCATTGTTTTCTCTTTTACTAACCCATATTTAGAATCATTCTTTTTTCAGTGGATGTTCTTTATTCCATTAGTATTCTTAATAGATCAAAAATAAATTTGAAACTTTAATTTATATTACTCTTTAGACTTTTGGGTAAGTTTCTTTAAAAGAGAAAAAGAAAAAAAGAAAAAAACCGCAAAATATCCAAACCAAATTATTGCAGGTAAGGTATTTATTTTTATTTGATTTAATGGATATTTTGGTTTGTCGATAACTTGTATTAGTGGAGCAATTTTCAGATAATTAAACCTTTCCATTTCTATTTGCTTAAAGATTTCGTTATAAACAGTCGTATAGGTTGATAGTTTGTTTTCAATAACTGAAATCGGCGCTTTAGAATTAAAATTTATTGTGTTAAGATTACAATCTTTAGTGAACGCTGTTTCGTTATTTAAATAATATATAGTATCCTTCAATGCCTGTAAACGTTTCTCTAAGTTTTGTATAATTAATTTCTTTTTATTTGTCATGATTTCATAATAAAAATCATTTGTTGTGTTTAATAATTTTTGTGTGAATGAGTTGCTAAATCTTTCGTTATTAGAAATAATATTAACTTGATAAATACTTACGTTTCTATTAATGGGATTTATTTTAATATTTTTTGAAATGAACTCATCATTCATCTGAGATAATATTTCTAATTGTTTACTAGAATAATTTTTTATGCTTTGATGAATTGGAAAGCTGACTTTTTCTGAAAATGAATTTCTAAATTCATTTTCAAAGTAAAAATCTGCTAAAGTGCAACTTTTATTGCTGAAAGTATCTACTGATAGAAATACATTGTTAATTGTTTTTTTACTTTTTAGGATATTTATAATATTATCTTCTGAAAAGAGATCTGTATTTTCTAACCCTATTTGTTTTGAAATTAAATTTGAAAAAGTTGTGTTGGAGGTGTAATCATCTTTATTAATTGCAAAAGTTAGTTTGCTTTCATAATTTATTTTTTGATTTGCGCTATAAAGAAATCCAATTATCCCGCCAATTATGAAAACTATTAAAATATTTTTTTGTTTGTACCGTATAAATTTTAAATAGGGATTTATAAAATGATATGTAGTGTCGAATTTCATAAAATACTGAAATTGGGATTACGCTTTTGTTTTAATATGGTAATTAATTCTCCAAATGAAATAAGAAAAAGATACATTAACGCAGAAAGCAAGAATCCTAAAGGAAAAATTAATGGTGAATTGTAGTTTTGAAATAAGAAATAGAAAAGTAATTGTGCTGTAAAAGAAACGAAAATTAGTAACAAAAGAACTTTACTTTGTTTTTTTAATTCAAACTTTTTATGTATCAACATAGAAAATTGCCAAATAAACCCAGTAAGTAAAACAATAAATCCAATCCATTTATATGTATTTGTAGGATTTATTTTTAAAATATGTAATAATAAGTTCGCACCAAAAACCCAATACATAAAACTTGTAATAATTAGAGCTGCCATTTCAAAAATCAAAATTTTTTTTAAAAGCTTTTTAATTTCTATAGTATTTGAATTTTGATAGGCGAGTACTAAAATAGGAAATAACGAGGTTGTGACTGGTGAAATAATAATTCCGATACTTTTATATATTAAATCAAATATCGCTTGATAATTACCTTGAAAAACAGGTCCACAAAATTTAAGCATAAAGATTTTATCTACATAAGATAATAAATAAAAAAAAATAAACCATAATGACATTGGTGCGCCATATTTTAAAAAAGAAGACAATAATTTAAAGTCAATTATAAGAGAATTTGATATTTCATTTTTAATCCATTTTCTTTTTAATTGTATGAATAAATAAATTAATGATAAAAAATAAGAAATTAAAGTAGACAATAATAATGATTGGATAAAAATTATTTTAGTGTACGTCAATAAAAAAATTGAAATAACAAAAAAAGATGTTGTCCTTAGTAATTCAGACCATATCACTTTTTTAGAAAGAAATCCTGATTGTATAATTGCTAGTACAGAAAACTGATGAGATATGACTATTAAAAGCAAAACACTCAATACTGATGTAATAATTTCATTACTAAAAAAGTAAGCTACAAGAAAAGCAGGCACAAAAAATAACAATTGTGTCTTTAAACAAATCATTATTGTTTTTTGAATAAAAGCTTGTTTGTTTTCCGATTCTTGATAAAATCTTAAAACACTTTGACTAATCCAAGAAGATAAAACAGCTACTAAAATTAAAATTGCATTTAACCATATTGAAAAGTATCCATAGTTTTCAGGTCCCAAAATATGTTTAAAAATGGGTACAGAAATTCCAGATATTATTGATGGGAAAATTATACTTATTAAATAATTAAAATAATCTTTTTTGAAAGTTTTGAATAATTCCATTTTTTGAGAAGCATTTATTTCAATACAAGAGACAAATCCAGGCCTATTTTTTTATCTTAAATGTATCTAAAATAATAAAGATTATTGTAGCAATTAATTGTGAAAACATGAAAAAATAAAAAGCCAGTAGTTTTTTACTTGCTTTCTTCACTTCCATTGGATAATCAGCCTGATCTATTATTTGTACCAATGGTGTTTTCTTTAAGTATTGATATCTAGCAAGTTCTAATGTTTTAAACATTTCTTTATACGCTTCACTATAACTTAAAATATT
>CANGGD010000091.1 GCA_947453295.1 Chitinophagaceae bacterium
AAATTCAGAAATACAACAGGAACTAATTTTCATCAAGAGATTAAAAAAAGAGTACAACAGTATTTTTCTGAAAACAAACTAGAACCTACAGGTGATTTTTCGCTTTATTTCAAAGCGATATTATTCTGGAGTCTCTATGTTTCTTTATACGTTCATTTAGTTTTTTTTACACCCTCTAACTTATGGGCTTCATTAGAATGTTTATTAATGGGTGGTCTTACAGCGGGCATTGGTTTTAATGTAATGCACGATGGTGGACACGGTAGTTTTAGTAGCAGTAAATTCTGGAATAAAATTGCAGCATTCTCTGTTAATGGATTGGGAGCCAGTATGTTAATGTGGATGAATAAACACAACATTGTACACCATACTTATACCAATATTGATGGCATTGATGACGATATTGAAATTCAACCCATGTTAAGAATGTGCCCTACTCAAAAGAAATATTTCGTTCATAGATTCCAACATATTTATGTTTGGTTTTTATATAGCCTTTTGTTAATCATTTGGGTTTTTGCTACAGATTACGTTAAATATTTTAAGAAAAAAGTAGGTTCAGTTCCTATTAAAAAGTTTAGCTTATTTGATCATTTTGCTTTTTGGATTGCTAAAGTTGGATACTATATCATGATGATAGCCCTCCCCATTTATTTATTAGGATTCACTAAATGGCTAATAGGATTTTTAATCTTGAGTATGTTTGCTGGTTTTGTTTTAAGTATTGTTTTTCAATTGGCACATACGGTTGGAGAAACTTCCTTTACCTCTATTTCTGAAAATAAAGACATTGAAAACGAATGGGCTATTCATCAAATCAATACTACTGCCAATTTTGCTACAAAAAACAAACTTATTTGCTGGTTAGTAGGTGGATTAAATTTCCAGATTGAGCACCATTTATTTCCAAAAATATCTCATATACATTATCCTGCTATAAGTAAAATTATAAAATCTACTTGTGATGAATTTGATATTAAATACATTGAATTCAAAAGAATGAGAGATGCAGTGATTTCTCATACCCTTCATTTAAAAAGAATGGGTACTGCTTAATTTTATCTATAAAGAATTATTTAAGTTTTGATTTATTGCCATGAGTGAAGAAAAAAGCCTGAATTTTATTGAAGAAATCATTGAAAATGATTTAAATACAGGGAACTACAAATCAATCATTACAAGATTTCCTCCTGAGCCCAATGGATATTTACATATAGGTCATTCAAAAGCTATTTGTTTAAATTTTGGTTTAGCTATTAAATATGGTGGTTCTACTAACCTTCGTTTTGATGATACCAATCCAGTTACTGAGGAAACTGAATATGTGGAAAGTATCAAAGAAGATATAAAATGGCTTGGTTTTAATTGGTCTCAAGAATTGTATGCATCTGATTATTTTGATCAACTGTTTCAATTTGCTGTTGAATTAATTCAAAAGGATTTAGCTTATGTTGATGATAGTAGTTCTGAAGAAATTGCCGCATTAAAAGGCACTCCTACCGAACCGGGCACCAACAGCGCTTTTAGAGCTCGCACTAAAGAAGAAAATCTCCAATTGTTTATGGAGATGAAAGATGGCAAATACAAAGATGGCGAAAAAGTTTTAAGAGCTAAAATTGAAATGGCAGCTACTAATATGCTGATGCGCGATCCTATTATTTACAGAATAAAACACGCTCACCATCATCGCACTGCTAATAAATGGTGCATTTATCCAATGTACGATTTTGCACACGGACAAAGCGATAGCATCGAAAATATTACACATTCTATTTGCACTTTAGAATTTATCCCACACCGTGAGTTGTATGATTGGTTTATTAAGTCATTAAATATTTTTCCTTCTCACCAATATGAATTTGCCAGATTAAACATGACATATACCGTCATGAGCAAAAGAAAATTATTGCAACTAGTAAACGAAGGATTTGTAAATGGTTGGGATGACCCTAGAATGCCTACTATTAGTGGTTTTAGAAGAAAAGGATTCACACCAAAAAGCATAAGAAATTTTTGTGAAAAAATTGGAGTGGCCAAAAGAGAAAATTTAATTGATTTAAGCTTACTGGAATTTTGCTTAAGAGAAGACTTAAATGAAACGGCTCAAAGAGCAATGGCTGTTTTGGATCCAGTTAAACTAATTATTAATAATTACGAAGATGGAAAAACTGAAACGTTGCAATGTGAAAATGGTCCAACTGAACTAGCTGGAAAACGCAACTTGGAATTTTCTAGAGAACTTTGGATTGAGCGCGAAGACTTCATGGAAGAAGCCGCTAAAAAATGGTTTAGATTAGCTCCAGGCTCAATGGTACGATTAAAAAGCGCGTATATTGTTAAGTGCGAATCTTTTGAAAAAGATGAAAACGGAAAGATAACTACCATTTTCTGCAGCTACTTTCCTAATAGTAAAAGTGGTGCTGATGAAAGTGGCATTCAAGTAAAAGGAACTATTCATTGGGTTAATGCGCAAAATGCTCTATCTGCTGAAATTAGATTGTATGATAGATTGTTTAATGTAGAAAACCCGGCAGCTGACGAAAGAGATTTTAAAGAATATATAAACCTTAACTCACTCGAAATTATTTCTAACGCATTTGTTGAACCTTCATTGCTAAATGCAAAAATTGAAGATAGATTTCAGTTTATAAGGAAAGGATATTTTTGTTTAGATAAAGATTCAACTAAAGACCATCTCATTTTCAACAGGACAGTAACACTAAAAGACACCTGGAGTAAAGAAGCAAAGAAAACTGATTAACTTCCTGAAATTATTTTTTCACTTTAATCATAACTAAGTCAGACATTGATACTAACATTGGAACGGTACCCACTTGCAATAAAGCTTTCTTGCCTCTTACTTCTTTAACCAATCCGATTTGTTTATTTTTTTTCATTCTCACAGTATCACCAACATGAACCTCTCCTGAAATTTCTTCATATTTATCATTACTTGAATTATCCATTTTTTTCTTCACCTCATACTCTTTCTGATTGTATAATAAAGACTGAATGGTTTTGATAACAGATGCTTTATCTTCTGTTTTTCTCCATTCTGATAATAATGATTTTAATTTCCTTTCCATTACTTTTAGATAAATAATTTTATCTTCTAAAATCTTATTATTCAATTTTATTTTTTCTACTTCCTGAAGATGCCTTTCCTTTTGTATTACTAATTCCATTTCTTTTTTAAGTACTTCATTTTCGTTGATAAGTGTCTGCAGTTTATTCTTTTCCTGTTTTATAGAATTAAAATCTTGCTCAGTACTATTTAGTAACCTATCTAATTGAAAATGATTTTGGTCTACTAGCTTTTTTGCTTTTACAATCAAACTTTTATCTAACCCAATTCTTTCTGCAATTGAAAAAGTATAAGAACTTCCAGGAGCACCTACTTTTAATTGATAAAGTGGCATTAATTTTTTTTCGTCAAATTGCATTGCTCCATTAATGATTCCTTTAACCTTGTTGGCCATTATTTTTAGATTCAAATAATGCGTAGTAACAATTCCAAAAGATTGCTTCTTTGCTAATTCCTCCATTATTACTTCAGCAAAAGCTCCACCTAAATTAGGATCGCTCCCACTACCTAATTCATCAATAAAAAATAGAGTTTTTCCATTGGCATTTTCAATAAAATGTTTCATGTGAGTAAGATGAGCCGAATATGTACTCAGTTCAAATTCTATACTTTGAGTGTCGCCAATGTGTATCATCATTTGTTTAAAAACACCCATTTCACTATCCGGACTAACCGGTAACAACAAACCTGATTGTAACATAATTTGCAATAGCCCAACTGTTTTTAAGGTCACAGTTTTACCTCCTGCATTGGGGCCGCTAATAACTAAAATTCTATTATTTTCATCTAAAACAAGATCTAATGGAATGGTATGCTTTTGAACTCTTTGATTATGTATCTTAAGCAAAGGATGATATGCTTGATATAATTTCACGATAGCCTTATCATGAACAAGTGGCATATGCGCATCTATTTGCTTTGCGAAGGCAGCTTTTGCATATATAAAATCATACATTCCAGCAGCTTCATAATAACGATTGAGCAAATCCGCGTGTACTGATAAATGTTGCGTTAATTGCCGAAGGATGCGATATACTTCTTTAGACTCATCATGCTCCAGTGAAAATATTTCATTATTAAGTAAAGTTGTTTCTTCTGGCTCAATAAAACTTGTTTTTTTACTGTCGCTCTCAGAGTGTAATATTCCCTTTACTTTTCTTTTCTGTTCAGCATGAACAGCCAACACTCTTCTACCGTTCATGAAACTTTCTTCAATATCAGCCAAATAACCATCCTTATTCAATTTTGAAACAATTTTATCAAAAACCCTTCTCAATTCATTCCGTTTTCTATAAAGAGACATGCGAATACTTTTTAATGATTCACTTGCTTCATCTTTTACGATACCGCTATTATCAATAATTTTATCTATTTCAATTGCAATTGTTTTTTCGAAATATAATTCTTGTATAACATGGGATAAATAAGGGAATTGGATTTTTCTTTCTTCATTAAACCACCTGAAAATATTTTCGGTATTTAATGCAAGCTTCTTTATTAATAAAAATTGTTCGCCCGATAAAACCGCTCCTGGAATATCGAGCAACTTCAATTCTTTAGAAATATTATTTACGAAATCATTAGGGAAATAAATACCACTATCTAATATAAGTTTGTATTCATTAGTTTGTAGTAAATCATTTTTTATAAATTCGATTTTTGTATGAATTCTTAATTGATCGATCTTTCGCTTAGATAATTCATGTTTACTAAAAGATAAAATATGGTTTTTTATCTTATCAAATTCAAGTTGAATTAAGGTAGAATCAGGAAAAAATTTCATTAAAAGTTTCTTTTTGTTTTCAAAATCATTGTAAAAACTATGGCATTGTCAACTATGAAATGAAAAAACTATTTTTTATTTAAATCAAAATTGCTCTATAATAAACATTTTATTTGAATTTATGTTTAGCTTTAAAAATAATTTCAAATATTAATTCAGCAAGATAATGAATTCGACAAATCAATATGAAACTGCAACTTTTGGAAATGGTTGTTTTTGGTGTACAGAAGCCATTTTTATGCAATTAAAAGGAGTAATAAGAGTACAAAGTGGCTATTCTGGTGGCTCAACAATTAATCCTGATTACAAATCTGTATGTTCCGGAAAGACCGGCCATGCTGAATGTTTACATATAACTTTTGATTCATCTATCATTAGCTTTGATGAATTGCTTAGAGTTTTTTGGAAAACGCATGATCCTACTTCATTAAATCGACAAGGAGAAGATATAGGCACTCAATATAGAAGTGTTATTTTTTATCATAACGATACTCAACTTAAAATTGCAAAAGTTTACATCCAACAATTAACTGAAAATAAAATCTTTGATAAGCAAATTGTAACTACTCTTGAACCGATGATCACTTTTTACCCAGCAGAAGACTATCATCAAAATTACCTCGCCTTAAATGGGCATAATCCCTATTGTCAAATTGTTGTAAGACCTAAAGTTGAAAAATTTAAAAAGGAATTTACACACTTGCTCTAATTTTATAATACACTCTTGAATTTTCATTACTAATTTTAAAAAAGTATTCTATTTTACTTGAAAAAGTAAAATATTGGAGTTAACTTTGCGTCCCTAAGTGTTGATCCTTCCCCCTATCTAAATGAACTTTTAATTAAGTTTAAATTTTTAATTTATTCATTTTCAATTATTTAATAAAATAAAATAATTGATTTTAACACCCGATTAATTATTATATTTTAAATATTTATAGAACAAAATACACAGCATTAAAAATAAAATACATGAAAAAAAGTTTTTTACATTTAATTTTTACAATTGTTTTCATAACAATTTGTACAGGAATTAAAGCTCAATCTGCTCAGGTTATTGACATCAATTTTGCAAATTTAAATTTTCTTGCTGCAAACAAAATTCATAAAGTTGGAACAGATGGAAGCACAGTAGGTAACATTACTTTGTATACAAATGTTATCACAGTTGGTGGTCAGCAGATTGATTGTATTGTTAAAACAACCGGACTTTCAGGCTCTACATTTGCATTACCAGCTGGTTCTTCTAATGGAACAATTGCATTTGATTATTCAGCAACTTCAGCTACGAGTTTATCAAGCAATGAAGATCGTTACTTTTCACCTTGCTTGAATATAAACAACACCGGAGGGTTTGCAAGATTTAACATCCAATTTATATTAGGTAATTCATACAATAATACTACTAATACAGGTACCGCAGTTGTTTTACAAAATGTATATCTGAATTGTTATGATCTTGATGGCAACGGTAGTAATAATTCTTTTCAGTATTTTGAGTTAGGTGGTTTTTATCAATATCGAATCACTAATGCTTCAGCAGGTGGAAATATCTCCGTTAACTATAACCCTACTTCTGGTTTAACCAAGTTTAAATCTACTTCTACAACAAACGATGCTAATGTAAAAGACTCAACCAATAGATTAAGAGTTGCTTTCAATACTTTAGGACAAATTGATTTTGCAGTTGGAGCAGATGGTTCAGGTGCTGCATATTATTTTATTGACTTTGGTCCAGGTCCAAATTGGTCTAACTCCACTTCAAGTGTTTATACAGCACCTGAATTAGATTTAAATACTCAAACAGTTGGCATTAATAATGCTGATAGTTCTTGTAGTAAATTTAAAAGATTCACAGCAGGAAGCTCAGCAAATTTAGTAAGTTCCCAAAATGCAGTGAGACAAGTTCTTGTAACTTTTAACACAGCACAAATTGTTGATGGTAATTCAGAAATCTTAATACCAAAAATACCAGCTTCTGCAAATGATAGCATTAAACTTAAGTTTCTTACTAATGGTACTCAATCTTATGTTTTAAATACAGTTACATATAATGTGGCAAAAAGAAAAGCAGGCGTTGGACAAGATTTAGACTCTTTAATCTTTACTCCTACTTCTGGCACCTTTACTTCTAGTCAAGTACAAATAATGCTGGATTCACTCAGATATTATAACTCAGTTAGAACTTTAGGATCTAGAAATTTTAATGTTGAAGTGATTGAAGATATATTCAAAACGGCACCAGCTATATTTACTGTTACTCTAAAAGCCATTACTTCTTCTAATACAATTTCAAATTGCAATAGCTACACTTGGAATAATAATACCTATACATCAAGTGGAACATATACTTATAGAACAACAACTTTAGGTGGTTGCGACTCTATCGCAACACTGAATTTAACAATAAATACTGGCACAAACAATGTAGAAACTCAAACTGCTTGTGATTCTTACACTTGGCACGGACAAACGTATACAACTTCTGGTAACAAAACGTATTCATATACCAATGGAAATAATTGTCCATCAGTTGATACATTAAAACTAACAATAAACAATAGTACACATAATGTAGAAACTCAAACTGCTTGTGAATCTTATACATGGCACGGACAAACGTATACTAGTTCTGGTAAGAAAACATACTCTTATACAAATGGAAGTAATTGTCC
>CANGGD010000092.1 GCA_947453295.1 Chitinophagaceae bacterium
AACCAGTTGTAACATGATGAAGGGATTCCTGCATTTGTGAAAAAACCTGTTGCTATTGAACCATTTTGAGCATCTAAAGTCCAGGTTGGCACTGAATTGTAGGTTAGTGTTACATTCAAAGTTAACGAGGAGTTGGTGTAATTGCCCAATACTCCTTGTGTATTCCAATAGCTGATTCTTGAAGCTACTGAAGACGAGATGTACTTTTTGTCAATTACTAATGTGCCTCCTTTGTACGAAACACCATTATAAGTAAAATCAACTCCATCTTTTGCTTTAGATTGATTAATTACAACATTTACTGGAACACTGTAATTTTTCAATAAGTCATACACCATTCCATATGGCTTCAACTCATGCGAAATATCTGTTGCTACTACATTTGCATGAGAACCCATGTTTACAATGTAAGAACCAGATTCAAATGTTGTATTGCCTTGTGCAGTTGCAAAAAATTGCAAAAGAGAAGCAGATAGAACTAAAAACAATGTTTTTAAAGCAAAAAACGAATTACGCAATTTCATTTGTATTTTTTTGAATGATAAAAAACTAATTTGAAAAATAAATACAGCACCTTACAGCCAATCGTTTGAAACGGCTGATATTAGGCATTTTCTTGAGGAGTAAGAGGGGTTTAGCGTTTAGTTTTGAAGGGGTATTAAGGACTGACGGATGCAAATATATAAATTCATACTTAATTTCAAAGCAAATTTCCCTTTTATTATTATCCACAAACTCGAAAAGTATATTTTATTGTAAAATATGTTCTTTTAAAAACTTAGTATTGAATTTTATTGAATCGCTTTTTGTTTAATGAACCGTGGATATATCTCAATACACCTAATAGCATTGTGACATTGGCAAGAATAATGATTGCTAAATTCGATTCTTTAGATAAGGGTAAAAATTTTACGGAAAGCCCAGAAATGAATAATAATGTACCCATTAATTTGTGTTCACTAGCTTTTTTGATTTCTTTTTCAACATAAGATGGAATCTGATTTAGTATTTCTGTCGAATCAATTTCATCAAAACCTCTTTCAATTAATCCTCCTAATAAATAAGATTGATCTGCTTTTTGTTCTTTTGATTTGATTAGGAAAGAAAGTGCGTCTTTGTTGATTTGTTCGATTTTTATTGTGCTGATTTTTTGAAAACTATCTGATTTATTCGGATCATTTAATAAAGTATATTCCATAAAGTGCTATTTCGAAATTCTAATTAATATTTAAAGATATAAGTCTATTTTTCATAAATCGTTAGGAAGTTGTGTATTTTTTTTAATGATATTGAGATAATTTTGTGCCCGATGTTACAAGTGATTATTTTTTCATCTATTTCTTTATTGGTTGGGTTTTCTTTAGCCTGGATTTTGCGTACCATTGAAATTGCAAAAATTAAAAGAATACATATTGGTACAGAAGGCTTATTAGAAAGCGAAAAATTAATTAAGGAAACCCTCCGAAAAGAAAGCGCCAGGGCCTTTCAAATGAAAGAAACTGTAGAAGCAGAACTTGGGAAAAAATTACAAAATACCGAAGCCATCATCAAACAAATGGATAAAGATATTTTGCTCCTTCAAAAAAGTAATGAAGAAACAGAAAAGTTGCTTCAAACTACAGAGCCTGAATTATACAACTTGAAAGTTAAATTACTGGAGGCTAACAATACTATTTCCCGTTTGAAAGGTCAGTTGCAAAGTGTTAGTAAAGATTAAAACTGATTGTTATTAGTGTTTTAATCAACTAATATTTATTTTCAACAATTAAAATCATTTTACTTCTTTCTTCCAATTGAAAGTTTTACATTCGCCACCATTATTTTTGTAGAATACAATTTTTTATCTTTCAATTAAATAAAAAAATCAAATAATCATGAAAAAAGGATTGCTATTACTTAGTACAATACTGATATCTTTTTTTGCTTTTTCACAAGTGAATAAAATAGAGGAACAATCAGCGTTAAGCTTGATAAAGAATAATGCAAAAATAATTGGGTTGACTGATAATGACATGAGTGAATTCCAAATTTCAAGTACATACCTAAGACCTGGCACAAATATCAGAATGGTCTATTTGTTGCAGACCTATAAAGGTATTCCGGTGTTCAATAAAATGCAAGTGCTTGCATTTAAAGACAATAAATTAGTTTCAAATACGGGCGGTAGAGTATTGTTTATTGATCAGAAAATCAAAGGAGGTGTTGATCCTAAAACTACCTCTGAACAAGCTATTCAAGCGGCTTTATTAGATCAAGGGATTTATACAAATATCGATTTTAAATTAAACAGACAAGAAGGAATTAAAAAATATTATGGAAATCTTGGAGTAGCAAACAATGATATTTCTGCTGAGTTAGTATGGTTACCAATTAATGATAAAGAAATAAGATTAACATGGCAGATAGAATTAGCACCATTAAAATCTTCAGATCATTTTTTAATTAGAGTAGATGCTGAAACAAACAAAGTGTTAGATAAAAACAATTACACTGTTTATGAGCAATTAAATAACAAATCAGAATCTTCAAAAAAAAATCCTTACCAAACAGAAAACAAAAACACTGCATCAGAAAAAAAAATCCTTAGCCCATCCGTAGTATCAAATTCAACATATAAAGTAGTTGCTTTCCCATCTGAAAGTCCAAGTCATGTTGGTGGAACACCTTCAGTTGTGAGTAATCCTTGGTTATTGGCTGGATCAACTAATGCAACTTCTTTAGGTTGGCATTTTGACGGCACTTCTTACAAAGACAGTACAAGAGGCAATAACGTTTGGGCACAAGAAGACAGAGATAATAACAATAACACGTATGGTAAAGTAGCAAAGTCCACAACTGCTCAACCCTCATTAACATTAGAGTATACTCCTAATTTTTCACTCGCCCCAACAGATACAACTTATCAAAGATTTGTTATCACCAATCTTTTTTATTGGAACAATATCACACATGATCTTTTATACAATTATGGATTTGATGAAGTGTCAGGAAATTTTCAGTTCAATAATCAAAGCAGAGGGGGTTTAGGAAATGATTATGTAATCGCTGATGCACAAGATGCAGGAGGAACTAACAATGCAAATTTTGCAACTCCAGTAGATGGAAGTGCACCAAGAATGCAGATGTATATTTTTAATTACACTACCCCTAACCGTGATGGTGATTTGGATAATGGTGTAATTACACATGAATATGGTCATGGATTAAGCAACAGATTGACTGGAGGTCCGGCAAATAGCTCATGTTTAAGCAATGCGGAACAAGGTGGAGAGGGATGGAGTGATTATATTGCTTTGATGACAACTACTGATTGGACTACAGCATCAGCTACTGATGGCCAATTGGCACACCCAATCGGTACCTATGTTTTAGGTCAAGCTACTACTGGTGCAGGAATTAGAACATACCCTTATTCTACAAATATGACAATAAATCCATGGACTTATGGAATGATGACTGGGTCTGGTGGAGAAGTTCACAAAATAGGAGAAATATGGTGTGCTGTATTATGGGATATGACCTGGGAGTTGATTGCTATAGATGGAATTAATACCAATATTTTTAATGCATCTGGTGTTGGTGGTAACTCTGCGGCTTTAAAATTGGTGGTTGAAGGCATGAGATTGCAACCTTGTAGCCCGGGATATATCGATGCAAGAAATGCTATTTTAAAAGCAGACACTTTGTTTTTTGGAGGTAAATATAGTTGTGCTATATGGAAAGCATTTGCCAGAAGAGGAATGGGTAAATTTGCTTCGCAGGGTTCATCTAATAGTACAACAGATCAAACTGCAGATTATACAGATAATGGAAGTTTAAATATTCGTTTATCCCAAAACGTTACTAGTCAATATGAAGGAGGGAATATAACTTATACAACTCAAATAAATGCAGGCAACTGCTCAGGGATTTCTAACTATGTTTTAAGAGATACGTTGCCAACAAATGTTACTTATGTAAGTGGCGGTGTTTATGATTCAATAACTAGAGTTGTTAGCTTCCCTGTAAATATTGGAGTGGGATTAAATCAATCCTATTCTTTTACAATTAAGGTTAATAATGGAGCTTATTATCCTGCAATACAAGTAATTAATGAATCGGTAGCTGCTGCATCAATTTCAAATTTCTGGACTGTAACTTCAAGTTCAACCACAAATTGGGTTACTTCAACCGCTCAATCTACAAGCGCTCCAAATTCTTTATTTACTTCTAATTTGACTACATTATCGGATCAAAAAATTGAAACTACAAATTCATTTGTGGTTCCCGCAAGTATGCCTTTACTTAGTTTTCAAGGGTATATTAATTCCGAATCTGGATGGGATGGGGGTGTTGTTGAAATATCAAACAACAATGGATCTACTTGGACGGATTTGAGTGCTGCAATGATTGCTGGTGGATATAATGGCTCATTAGGCACAAGTACTAGTGCTTTAAGTGGAAGAGCTGCATTTACTGGTAATTCAAATGGTTTTGTAAAAACTATCATCAATCTTTCTTCATATTCAAATCAATCAGTGAAGCTGCGATTTAGATTTGCATCGGATGCAAGTGTTGCTGCAACTGGTTGGTATATTGATGACGTAAAATTATTTGATTCGGCTCAAATTAAAATGAAGGCTGTTCTATTCAATGGCTCAAATGTAAAAATTGGTTCTGCTGATACAGTAACAGGTATTCTTCAGTCTACAATTTGTATTCCTGCTAGCATTACAGTGCAACCAACTAATAAAACAGTGTGCAATACTACCAATACTTCTTTTTCAGTAGTGGCTTCCGGCTCATTAATTACATATCAATGGCAGGTGAGTACTGATGCAGGTTTATCTTTTGTAAATATTTCAGGTACAAATAGTGCAACTTATAATTTGACTTCTGTAAATACTAGTTCAAACAATAATCAATACAGATGTTTATTAAATAATGCTTGCACAGTTGATTTAATATCTTCAGCTGCAACATTAACTGTAGTTGCAACACCTTCTGCACCTGTTGCGAATAGCAATGCTCGTTGTGGAACAGGTAGTGTAAGTATCTCTGCTACCTCGGGTTTAAATGAAACTGTTAACTGGTATGCAGCTGCAACTGGTGGAACAGCTTTGTTGTTAAACAATAGTGTTTATGCCACTCCTTCAATTTCTACCAATACAACATATTATGCTGAAGCTAGTAATGGGGTATGTTCATCATTAAGAACAGCGGTATTAGCCACCATTAATTCAGTTCCTGCTGCCGTAACTACTGTTGCCAATTCTACAAAATGTGGACCAGATACCACCACAATAAGCGCAACAGCAACGACAGGCAATACAATAGATTGGTATGCTGATTCCACAACTTCACTTGTTTTGCAATCAGGAACATTAACTGGTCTGAATAAATTCATCACTCCTGTTTTAAGCGCAACAACAAATTATTGGGTAACAAATAGAACTATAACAAGTGGCTGCTCCTCAACAACAAGAAAAAAAGTAATTGCAACTATTAATCCTAAGCCAACAGCACCTTCTGTAACTAATGGCGCAAGATGCGGAACAGGAACAGTTGCATTAACGGCAACGTTGCCTACTAATCCTGCTGGAACCGTAATTTGGTATTCAGTATCAACAGGTGGCACATCTGTTAGCACATCTGCAAGTTATACAACACCTAGTATTGCTACAACAACAAGTTATTATGTTGAAGCTAAAACAACTGCTACTGCTTGTGTTTCTGCGACACGATCTGTTGCAATTGCTACAATAAATTCCATTCCTGCAGTTTCTGTTGCAGTTAATGGATCAAGATGTGGAACTGGAACTGTATTGGTTTCGGCTACTCCTGCCAGTGGGTTAACAATTGATTGGTATTCTGCAGCAACTAATGGAACATTATTATTAAGCGGTAATTTAAATTACACAACTCCAAGTATAACTTCTACAAAATCTTACTACGCTACTTCCCGAAATGCAAGCACAGGTTGCATTTCAGCAAGTAGAACAGTAGTTGCGGCTTCAGTGATTGCTGTACTTGCAGCACCTTCCACTTTAACGGGTACAACTAGTATTTGTCCTATTGTAGGCACAGCAACAGGTGCAACTTACTCCAGCGCTTCTGTAACTGGTGCTACATCGTATGCTTGGACTATTCCAACAGGTGCTGTTATAGACAGCGGTAGTAATGGTGTGAAAGTTAAAGTCAGATTTGTTACAGCTGGAACTAAGGATAGTATTTATGTTCAAGCATTTAATGGATGCTATGGGTCAAAGAAAGTTTTAAAATTAGTAACTACAGGTTGTGCAACAACGCCATTTGCAAAATCATCTAATCACCAGTTTTTAAATGAAAATAAATTCAGTTTTTCAGTTTCACCTAATCCAACACATGGTGAAATTAATTTGATTTTTCATTCACTTGAAATAGGTAAAGCAAACTTGCGTTTGTTTGATTTGCAAGGCAGATTGCTACTGCAGAAATCCATTGCTCCAAATGAAAAAATTATATTTGGCAACGAAATAAAAAGTGGTAATTATTTTATTGAAATTCAACAAGGTGTAAATAAAGCTACCCAGTCGTTGATTAAATTGTAAAAGATTCTCCTTTCAAAAAAATAGCAAGTGAATTTCACTTGCTATTTTTTTATGCGTATAGATAAGTTATTTCCGAAAATAAATCTTAATGAGTCTTTTATTCGGGCTGTGTCTTTCAATTCATTTTTGAATGCAATACCAATTAAAGTAGAAGTAGAGTCTTTTATTTGAATCAAGCCTTTATATTGTTTTGCCTCCCATTTTGAAAACAACTGATTGGCTTTTGAACTATCTGAAAAAGATTTTAATATCACAGTAAAAGTAGTGCTATCGTTATTCTTAACAGCAATACTAGAATCAATTATGTTATATTGGTTAATGTTTTTTTGTACAGTATCTGATACCGCTAATTTCGACTTGTTTTGTAAACCTTCATTTTGTTTATATTGGTTCATAATCAAATAGATAACAATGCCAATAAAGAGGGTAAGGATTATAGCGATACCGGTTTTGTTAGAAGCAAATAAAGATTTCTTTTTTGAGACAGAAGCAAAGCTTATTTCATTTGGAGGTTTATTCTCTGTTGTTGTTGCTTGTGGATTTTCGACAGTATCAATAATAATGTCGCCTTGCTTGAATTCGAATTCTCCTTTTTGTTTTTTGTATAATACTCCAATATTTTTTAGCGAAAGTTGTTTTCCAATGTTAAGGAATTGATTGCATACCAAGGTATAGGATTCCAAATCTGAGGTTAATAATGGCTTTATTTTCTTTGTTTTTTCCATCAAATAGGCAATAAAAAGATCATCTTGAATTGCTTTAGCATTTGGGGAAAACTCTATTGAATCAGCAGGAAATTCAATTGGATTTTTTAAATCAGCATCTGCAGAATTTAATAGGTAGAATGTTCCAATGCCTTCTAATGTAACAGATTTGTTTTCAGAAAGAAAGCCCGCTAAGTGTTGTTCTATGTACATATTGTGAAACTCTTTTTTGGAA
>CANGGD010000093.1 GCA_947453295.1 Chitinophagaceae bacterium
TACCAGAAGAAATTGTAGTAATGAATCAGCTTACTGTAAATCTTCATCTTTTGATGATTAGCTTTTACAGGCCTACGCGTCAACGTTATAAAATCATTTGTGAGCAAAAAGCGTTTCCTTCAGACCAATATGCATTTCAATCTCAGGCACAGATACATGGGTTAGATCCAAAAGATGTTATTATTGAAGTAGCACCTAAAGCAGGCAGGTCTGTAATTGAAACCGATGATATTTTAGAAGCTATCAAAATACATGGAGAAGAAACAGCGCTTGTAATTTTTGGTGGAGTAAATTATTATACTGGACAAGTTTTTGACATGCAGGCTATTACTAAAGCCGCTCATGAAGCAGGTGCTTATTGTGGTTTTGATTTAGCTCATGCGGCAGGAAACATTCAATTGGAATTGCATGATTGGAATGTTGATTTTGCTTGCTGGTGTTCCTATAAATATTTAAATAGCGGACCTGGTGGTGTTTCTGGAGCTTTTATACACAGTAGCCATATATCCAACACATCGCTGCCGAGATTAGCAGGCTGGTGGGGGCATAATAAAGAAGACAGATTTAAAATGGGAGAATCGTTTCAACCAATGGTTACTGCCGAAGGTTGGCAATTAAGCAATGCCCCAGTTTTAAGTATGGCAGCGCACAAAGCAGCGTTGGATATTTTTAAAGAAGCCGGCATGCAAAATTTAGTGGAAAAAGGAAAATTACTAAGTGGTTATTTGATTTTTATACTCAACACAATCAATGAATCATACACAAAAAAATTAATCGAAATCATAACTCCATTGGAAGATGAAAAAAGAGGATGTCAGGTTTCTATGCTTATGTTAGAAAATGGGAAAGCTATTTTTAATGAACTCATAAAAGCAGGTGTAATGGCAGACTGGAGAGAACCTAATGTAATAAGAGTGGCGCCAGTTCCACTATACAATAGCTTTGAAGATGTTTTCAATTTTGGGGAGATTATAAAACAGAGTGTTGTTAAGTAAAAATTTAAAAGTAAAAAGAATATATAAAGTAAAAATTTAAAAGTAAAAAGTAAAAAACTGTATTAAGTAAAAAGGAAAAAACCATTTTGAATTTTGAATTTTGAATTTTCAATTTTGCATTTTGAATTTTCCATTTTGCATTTTAAATTTTGAATTTTAAATTTTGAATTTTCAATTTTGAATTAGAAAAAAAATGAAAAAAGAAGTTACCATTATTGGTGCCGGATTAGTTGGCTCATTGTTATCCATCTACTTATCTAAACAAGGATATAAAATTAATATCTATGAACGCAGATCAGATATGAGGAAAGAGCAAATGAGCGCGGGCAGGTCTATTAATTTAGCGCTAAGCGACAGAGGGATAAAAGCTTTAGAGGAAGTGGGTGTTTTAGACGAAATAAAAAAAATAGCCATTCCAATGCATGGCCGCATGTTACATCAAACTAACGGAGAGCTAGGATACCAGGCCTACGGAAAAGACGGGCAGTTCATCAATTCTGTTTCGAGAGGTGAATTAAACAAAACATTAATGAACCTTGCTGAGCAACAGGGCGCAGAAATCTTTTTTAATGAGCGGTGCGATCAAATCAATTGGAAAACTAACGAAATACATTTTACCAATACCGAAACAAATACTTCTCATTTAACAAAGCAAGAATTAATATTTGGAAGCGATGGCGCATTTGCTGCTTCAAGATTAACCCATCAATTGCAGCACAATAGATTTAATTACGAACAATCTTACATTGATTTTGGTTATAAAGAATTAAATATTCCTGCAGGAGAAAATGGACAATTTTTAATGGAGAAAAATGCATTGCATATATGGCCCAGAGGAAATTACATGCTTATTGCGTTACCCAATATTGATGGAAGTTTTACTTGTACTTTATTCTTTCCATTTGAAGGAACGCCTTCTTTTACATCACTAGACAGCCCTGATAAAGCAAGAGTATTTTTTAATGAAACTTTTGCTGATGCTTCTAAATGTATGCCCGATTTGGAAAAAGAATTTTTTAGCAATCCAACAGCTTCATTGGTTACTGTAAAATGTTTTCCATGGATTAGAGAAAATCAATTCGCCTTAATTGGCGATGCAGCTCATGCCATCGTGCCTTTCTTTGGTCAGGGAATGAACTGTGGTTTTGAAGACTGTTCTGTATTAAATGAATTGATTACTGCGCATCAACATAATTGGAGTGAAATACTTCCTGCATTTCAAAGTGCAAGGAAACCTGATGCAGATGCCATCGCAACATTAGCCCTTAATAATTTCATAGAGATGAGAGACAAAGTAGCTGATCCTGTTTTTTTATTACAGAAAAAAATTGAAGCTCACTTCAGTTCTAAATATCCGGAAAAATGGACACCCGCTTACAGCTTAGTAACTTTTAGGCCAGATGTGAGATACAGTGAAGCGTTATCCAGAGGAACTCAACAACAACAAATCATGGATGAAATTATGCAGATAAATAACATTGAAGAAATTTGGAATAGTGATGTTGTTGAAAATACTCTTTTAGAAAAAATAAATCAGTTGAATTAATATGAATCGTGCCGCATTAATAAATGAAATCAAACAAAAGCAAAGTTTTCTTTGTGTAGGTTTAGATACCGATATTGAAAAAACACCCCTTCATTTTCAATCAAGGCCCAATGGTGTTGTAGAGTTTAATAAACAAATAATTGATGCGACAAAAGATTATTGTGTTGCATACAAAATCAATACCGCCTTTTATGAAGCGATGGGTGCGAGAGGCTGGGACGCTATGGAAGAAACCTGCGATTATATTCCTTCTTCTCATTTAAAAATAGCAGACGCCAAAAGAGCTGATATAGGAAACACTTCTACCTATTATGCTAAAGCATTTTTCGAAAAATTAAAATTTGATGCCATCACAGTAGCGCCATATATGGGAGAAGACAGCATTCGCCCCTTTTTAGAACATGAAAACAAATGGACAATTGTACTAGGTCTCACCAGTAACAAAGGGGCTAATGATTTTGAAACCTTACCCTTAAAAAACGAAAAACAATTATTTGAGCAGGTATTACATTCCGTTAGTAAATGGGGCAACGAAAATAATTTAATGTTTGTGGTAGGCGCCACTCAAGCCGAACAATTATCAGCCATCAGAAAAATTATACCCAATCATTTTTTACTTATACCTGGAGTAGGTGCGCAAGGTGGTAGCTTAAAAGATGTTGCTCATTATGGTTTAAATGAAGATTGCGGATTGTTAGTTAATGCTTCAAGAGCCATTATATATGCAGACAACACTGATTCTTTTACGATTGAAGCTAAAAAAGTAGCAGCTCAATACAGAGAGGAGATGAAACTTTATCTTTAGAGGATTACTAAATAATCATTTTAATAATTGAATCAATTTTTCAGATAACAACGCAGCCCATTTTGCATATTCTAGTCCTGATGGATGTAGTTTGTCTGAAGCTAAAAACTCATCTTTAGTGCCATCTATTCGTTGAGAGGTAGTGATATCAATAAAATGACTACCGCTTTGCAAGCAAATATCTTTGCAAACCTCATTGTACTGATTAATTTCGTTGGATATTTTTTTTAAATCACGATCAGCAGCGAAAGGCGTAACCCCCCAATCTGGAATGCTTAATACGAAGACAGCTGCTGTATTTCCATCAGCAAAAGCGTTGGCTTTTTTTAATAGTATTTCAAACTCGGTTGCAAAAATACTCAACTCTTTTCCTCTATATTGATTATTAACTCCAATAAGCAAGCTTACGAAATCATATTTTTTTTGAAATTCAGTTTGATGAATTTGATTCAAAAGCTCATCAGTTGTCCAACCCGTTTTTGCGAGAATTTCTGGAGCGAAAAAATTATGTGTGCCGATAAACTGCTTTCTTAAAATTTGTATAGCTTGATATGGGAAGTTTTCAAACAATGGCACTTGCTCACCAATGGTGTAACTATCTCCTAAAGCTAAGTACGAATAGTTCATAGTTTTTTTTATCTAATTAAAATAACTGTGCCTTTTTGATTTATGTGCTGATTGGTGAATGGGTCATCATAATCTAACATCCAAACATAAGTGCCCTGATCCATTTTTTTTCCGTTTCTTGATCCATCCCATTTTGTTTGCCAATTGCTGGAGAAAAATATTTGTTGTCCAAATCTATTGTAAACAGCAAACTTCAAGTTCTTTGCTTTATAGGCATTTAATGGATACAGATAATCATTAAGCCCATCTCCATTTGGTGTGAATGCATTGGGAACAGAAATGAAGCAAGTCCAAACAATTTTAATGTAATTAATTGCCGAGTCTGTACATACTGTTTTGTAAATGCTTGAATCTATTTTGTTTTTGACAACTAATTTTATGGGAACAATATTTTCTTTTTGTGATTTAGACGGTGTGAAATAATTTGGAGATGCGGGCATTTGATCATTACTGGTTTGTCCGTTTCCGAAATTCCAATACCAACTAATGATATTATTTCCAATGCTCAAATCTTTTAATTGAATATTGTCATTAGGGCAAAACACAGAAGGATAAGAAAAATTCGCTTTGAATGTATTGTATAAATTTATTTGTTTGGAGTATTTTGGATGACACCCATATTTGTTATACAGCGTAAGTGAAATGTTTTTATTTCCAAATTCAGAAAATATTATTGAAGGGCGATAACTTGTAGTGTCAATAATTTGATCGTAATTATCAAATTGCCAAACAAAATTAGTTGCGCCGGTAGTATCTAATGATCTTAATAATAAGGTATCATAATAACAGCCATAATTGATTTTATACCCGAAAATTGGGTTTAATTTTTTTTGTACGAAAAAATTAGCAGATGCATTTCCTACATCAATGAATCTGCCGCAAATATCAGAAAGTGTATTACCATCTGCACCATTTTTTATTCTCACTTGATAGTCTCCAGAAGTTAGGGTGTCGCTTAATGTTAGTTTTAATGTGTCTGTATCATAAAATCTGGATAGGTTTTCTGCTCTAACAACTTGAGGATTTGTTGCAGTTGGGTTAGACAAGGAAACAACTTCAAATTCTAGTCCTCCATACCTGGATATAGTTCTGAAAAGTATTTTTTTATTAAACTTTACTCTTAAAATTTTAGCGTCGCAAGAATCTGGATGGGCAACAGAAATTGCAGGAATAGATAGATCTCTGATAGAATCTCTTCCTCTGGTAAAAGCTAAAGAATAACCAGTTGTTGTTGTGGAAAAGTGATTAACCAATAATAAATATTCATGGCCAGCATATAAATCAGGCATCCTTGAGAATGCCGACAATTGATCATTAGGATCAGATGCACAACCAAAATCATTTGTACTAAATTCATCTGTTCCAGTTGGTCCATACGAACCGCGCCAGTTATTTGAAATTACCCAGTCTGGATGATTAAATGCATATTGAAAATCTTTTCCTGTAACATCGTACAACTGCCAATCATAATCTTCGCTAGGGTATCTAGAATCAGGAGTAATAACAAATCCTAAAGGGGTATTATAGTAACAGGTAAACTTGTACCAAAACGGATTAGTGATTTCATATTGAACTCCGTCGTTACAACCTAGAACTGAGATGTTGATGGTTTGAATACTTCTTGGAGAAGAAGTATAATTGAATGGCTCGGCCGAACATATAGGAAAAGCAACATTAGGAAAATATCCAGAATCTGCTTGTGCATTAACTTCTAATACGCTAAATGAAAAAACAAAAAACGATATGGCAAATAAAATCTTCATAAATATTTAGTTATTAAAAGTAAAAAACTAATACAAATAAAAAAATGCAACTCATTTACTATTGAGTGATGTAAATCATTCAATTATTTCAAATTGTTTTTTATTTCTTGCAATTTCAATAAAGCTTCAACCGGTGTTAATCTATTGATATCTGTTTCTTCAAGCAACTTTCTTATTGTGTCGAATGTAACCGAATGCACATCAAAAATACTGAGTTGCATTTCGGGTGAGCTTGATTTCTTTATTTCCTTTAAGGAATGATTTACATTGTCTGACTGATAATCTTTGCTTTGTTCTAATTGTTGAAGGATTTGATTTGCTCTGTTAATGAGCTGAACAGGCATTCCGGCCATTCTTGCCACATGAATTCCAAAACTATGTGTACTTCCTCCTGGCGCTAGTTTTCTTAGAAAAATTACTTTATTGTCAATTTCTTTGTTAGTAATGTGATAGTTTTTGATTCGGTCGAATTGATTTTCCAATTCATTCAATTCATGGTAGTGAGTAGCAAATAAAGTTTTGGGTTGACAACTAGATTCATGTAAAAACTCAGCAATACTCCACGCAATTGAAATACCGTCGTAGGTAGAAGTACCTCTTCCAATTTCGTCAAGAATAATTAAACTCCTATTGCTTAAGTTATTAATAATACTTGCGGTTTCATTCATTTCCACCATAAACGTACTTTCTCCGCCACTTAAATTATCGGAAGCTCCTACCCTTGTGAAGATTTTATCTGTGAGCGGTATTTTTGCGGAAGAAGCAGGCACAAAGCTTCCCATGTGGCCCAATAACGTGATTAATGCCGTTTGACGCAAAATGGCACTTTTTCCACTCATATTCGGCCCAGTTAGTATTACAATTTGCTGCGATTCATTATCTAAAAAAATATCATTAGTAATATATGATTCGCCTACCGGAAGACTTTGTTCTATTACAGGATGGCGACTGTCTTTAAGTATCAATTCAATACCATTGTGTAATTGAGGTTTTTTGTAGTTAAAATGAATGGCGTTGTTTGCAAAACAAATCAAACAATCTAAAATGGCCATAACTTGACCATTCACTTGCATTGGAGATATATAATCCTGCAATTCATTCAATAATTCCTGAAAAATCTGTTGTTCAATTTGGATGATTTTTTCTTCTGCACCCATGATTTTTTCCTCATACACTTTCAATTCAGGAGTGATGTAGCGCTCAGCATTAGCTAACGTTTGTTTACGAATCCAAGTTTCTGGCACTTTAGATTTATGAACATTAGTCACTTCTAAATAATAACCGAATACATTATTGAAACTGATTTTCAAAGAAGAAATACCTGTTTGTTGGGATTCTTTTTGTTGTAATTCTATAAGATAATTTTTTCCACCACTTGAAATACTTCTTAATTCATCTAATTCAACATGAATTCCATTCGCAATTAAGCCCCCTTTATTAATTGCAACTGGCGGATTTTCATTTATGACTTTAAGAATTTTCTCTAAAATTAAAGGACAAGGGTTTAAAGAATCTCCTAATCGATTTAAGTATTCATTATCTGACTGTGCGCAGATGTTTTTTATAATCGTCGTTTGTTGAAGTCCTTTTGCTATTTGCAAAACTTCGCGTGGATTTATTTTTTTTAAGGGCACTTTTGCTGCCAATCTCTCCACATCACCCGCTTGTTTAATACTTTGAGCAATTTCATTTCTTGAGGTAGTCTCACTAATAAAAAATTCTACCGAAA
>CANGGD010000094.1 GCA_947453295.1 Chitinophagaceae bacterium
ATTAGTTCATGCATATCATCAATTAAAAATTGGCAATCCATTGAATGAGAAAAATCATGTGGGTCCATTAATTGATAAAGATGCGGTTAATTCCTATTTAGCAGCAATAGAACAATGTAAAAAAGAAGGAGGGAAATTCATTGTAGAAGGTGGCGTATTAAAAGGGAAAGGTTATGAAAGTGGATGTTATGTAAAACCTTGTATAGCAGAAGCTAAAAATAGTTTTGAAATTGTGCAGCATGAAACCTTTGCTCCAATTTTATATATCATGAAATATAAAACAATGGAAGAAGCAATTGCCTTGCAAAATGGTGTGCCTCAAGGCCTTTCATCATCAATTATAACGAGAAATCTACTCGAAGCGGAAGGTTTCTTATCACATGCAGGTAGCGATTGTGGTATTGCTAATGTAAACATAGGTACATCAGGTGCTGAAATTGGAGGCGCATTTGGCGGCGAAAAAGAAACAGGCGGTGGAAGAGAAAGTGGCAGCGATGCTTGGAAAGTGTATATGCGTAGACAAACAAACACAATAAACTATACCGATAAACTACCTTTAGCTCAAGGAATAAAATTTGATCTTTAATTTTTTAAAACAAAAAATAAAACTAAATAAAATGAATAAACGAAACGGGTTATTATTTTCAATCTTGTTCTTTTCTACCCTTGCCTTTGCCCAAGAGTCAGTAACTAAAGAAGAAAAAAATAAAAATAATTGGCATCTACTTGATAAAACAACAACAGGCTTTAACGGTATTAGTCTTGATAAGGCGTACGATTACTTAAAATCAAAAAAAATAAAAAGTACAAAAGTTATAGTTGGCGTTATTGATAGTGGTATCGATACTTTACATGAAGATTTGAAATCTGTATTATGGACAAACCCTAGAGAAATTCCTGGAAACGGAAAAGATGACGACAAAAATGGCTATATCGATGATGTACATGGGTGGAATTTTATTGGTGGTAAAGATGGCAGAAATGTAAAAGAAGATAGTTACGAAGGTGCTAGGGTATATCATGCATTAAGACCAAAATGGGATGATAAAGCAATAGAACTTGATTCATTAAATCCTGCAGATAAAAGTTCTTTTAATATGTATTTGAAATCAAAAGAAAAAGTTTTAGGCGATATTAATGAAACAGAAGTTTCTTTCATTAAATCAATGTTGCCTGGAATAAAAGCTGGTGATTCAGTTTTAAGAAAAGAATTGAATAAAGAAGAGTATAATGGGAATGATTTGCTAAATAATAATACAACAGACCCCAGTGCTAAAAAAACCAAGTCTTTTATTTTGAGAATTTGTAAAGCGAATAACAGTAATGATATTACTAATCAACAGTTATTGGAAGAGTTTGATGGTCAATTAAGAAAAGCAGATGCAGCAACTAACCCTCCACCAGCTTACAGAAAAGACATAGTAAAAGATGATGAAACCAATGTTAATGATCGTTTTTATGGCAATAATGACATTATGGCTTCTACCCCATTTCATGGAACTCATTGTTCAGGTATTATTGGAGCTCAAAGAAATAATAATATTGGTATAGATGGCGTAGCAGATAATGTTAGAATAATAATGGCAAGAGCTGTGCCTGATGGTGATGAGCATGACAAAGATATTGCTAATGCTATCAGATATGAAGTTGATAATGGTGCCAAAGTAATTAGTATGAGCTTTGGAAAAGATTTTTCTCCAGAAAAAAATTGGGTTGATGATGCCTTTATTTATGCAGAAAAAAAAGGAGTATTATTAGTGCATGCAGCCGGTAATGATGCAAAAAACATTGACTCTGCAGACAATTTTCCTAATCCGGTATTTGTGAATGGCAAAGGAAGAGCAAAAAATGTTATAACAGTTGGCGCTAGCGGAGATTCAACAAATGGCGGCTATACCGCATCGTTTAGTAACTATGGTAAAAATGAAGTAGATGTATTTGCCCCAGGAGTAAAAATATATTCTACTATACCAGGTGGAAATACATACGGCAATGCCAGTGGTACGAGTATGGCTTGTCCGGTTGTAGCAGGAATCGCCTCTTTATTATTTGAATATTTTCCATCATTGACAGCATATGAGGTAAAAATGATTATTGAAAAATCTGCTGTTCAATGCAAAGAATTAGTGAAGAAACCAGGCACATCAGAACTTGTTTCATTATCTGATTTATCCAGAACTGGAGCTTTTGTTAATGCTTTTGAAGCGGTAAAAATGGCTGATGAGTGGGTTGCAAAAAAAGCTAAAGTAAAATCAATAGGCAAAAAATAACACTCAATAGTTTTCAATATCGTAGGCACTTAAAATAAATTTTAAGTGCCTATTTTTTTAAGTTATTTTTTGAAATAATTTTAGCAAAAAAGATAATTACAACTCCTGTTAACATTAGTATAACTGCAATCATCTGTGCTTGAGTAGAATTAAATCCTAAAATATTGTATGGTCTATTTACTCTGATACATTCTATAAATAATCTTTCCAGACCATTTAGCAATAAATAAATTCCAAACATTACCATTGGAGTTTTAATTGCTTTTCTTCTCATCCATAATAATAGAAACAAAAAACTACAAATTATCGTTTCATATAACGGTGTTGGATATACTGGAAGCGGTAAAACTTTATTATGTTCATCTGTTATTAATGGCATAACTATTCCATCTTTATTTACATTTTGAGGATAGGAATAAGCAAAAAACCAATTGGGCAAATAAGAAGGCGCTTTAGTTGAAATATGGGGCACTTCATCTAATCTGGCGTAAATTCTATCAGTAACATAAAAAGATGTGCCGTTTTCTACTGTTTTTCCTTGTAAAAAATAAGTAGCATTTTCATCCAACTTTTTTTGAAATTCATTATTTTTTGCCAGAATTACTTTTCCGGTATTGTCACTAATATAAGCACTGTTGTATACGCCCCAATCCCCATCTCCTGAAATTTGACAACCCAATCTTCCTACTGCATAAGCAATCATTAAGGCAGGAGCTGCTGCATCCATAAGGTGCTTTAAATTAATTTCTTTTTGATATGCGTATATTAAAATTGCTGCAGAAGCCAATATTAATCCTCCGTAAAAAGTTAACCCACTTGGCGATAAAATAGACTGAATTGGATGTTGGATAAAATCATTCCAATGCTCAAAATTGTCAAATAATTTCGCGCCAAGAATTCCAAAAATCAATCCTAATACTATGATATCTCCTACTCTGTCATGAGGCCATATTCTAACTGATCTGGTTTCAGGTGTCTTTAAAGCCTGCTTTTTTTTCTCCCACCATCTTATTCCTGCTAATAAAACAGCTAAAAATATTCCTCCTAAAAAATTTCCTCTTTGAGAAAAAATATAATCTTGTGGATTTAATAACTGATCATTGAAAAAAAATAATCCAATTAACTTATATCCAAAGAAGAAGCCTAATAAACCATTGGAAAACAACTCCATAAAACCGGCTGGCTTACCAATTGTAATAACTTCTTCCCTTGGTATTAATAACCCTTGTTTCTCTTTTCTTTTTAATTCTAAAGACAAAACCCAAGCGGCCACTAAAAAGGCTAGTGCTACTAATAACCCGAACATATTTAAAAAGCCCATTGGTCTCCATTCAACACCAAATAAATCTTTGAGTAAATAATATAAATTGGGATACATGTTTATAGATCAGTGAATGATGAAAAATTAATTGCAGTATGCATCAAATGCGCCTACTAAATTATCTGCAATCATTTGAGCACTTCGTCCTTCTATGTTGTGTCTTTCAATCATATGAACCAATTGGCCATTCTTGAACAAAGCAATGGCTGGTGAAGATGGCGGATATGGCATCATATATTCTCTTACTTTTCTTACTGCATCTAAATCAAACCCAGCAAAACTTGTAGTGATAAAATCTGGTTTAGTTGTAGCATTTCTAATTGCCATTAAAACGCCTGGCCTTGCAGTACCTGCACTACAACCACAAACTGAATTGATCATTACCAAGGCCGTACCTTTTTGATTCATTAATTGTTCTACTTCTTTTTCATTTACTAATTCCTGAAAACCATTTTCAGTTAATTCTTCTTTCATTGGAATTACAATTTCTGCTGGATACATATTTTAAGGTTTAAAAGTTTAATGGTTTATAGTTTGGTGTTTGGTGTTTTAATGTTCAAATTAACAAATTTTAAAATTACCAAATTATCAAATTGGCAATTACCAAATCGAAAAATCAGTAGCCCAAAATTTTCAGCATACTTTGTGCAGATTGTTCCTTAGCATAAATCCAATCTACTAATTTACCATTTTTATCATGACCAATAATTACATGCTTTGGAGAAGGTATCATACAATGCTTGATACCACCATAACCACTTATTTGATCTTGATAAGCTCCGGTATGAAAAAAACCTACATACAACGGTTCGCCCTCTCCTATTTTAGGAAGAAATACTTCATTGATATGTTCTTCCGAATCATAGTAATCATGGCTATCGCAGGTTATCCCTCCAAGCACAACCCTTTGGTATTCATTGTCCCATTTATTAATAGGCAACATGAGAAACTTTTCGCCAATTCCCCATGTATCTGGTAATGTAGTAATAAATGAAGAGTCAATCATATACCAGGTTTCTCTATCGTTCTGCATTTTTTGTCCTATCACACTATAAATATGCGCCATACTTTCTCCCACAGTGTAGCTGCCAAACTCTGTGAAAATATTTGGCATTGGTACTTTATTTCTGGTGCAGGCCGATTTAATATTTCTTACGATTTCATTAATCATAAATTGGTAATCATATTCAAAACCCAAAGAATGCTTAATAGGGAAACCACCGCCTATATTAATTGAATCTAACTCTGGACAAATCTTTTTTAATTGACAATAAAGATTGATTACTTTATTTAACTCACTCCAATAATAGATATCATCCTTTATCCCTTTATTTAAGAAAATATGAAGCATCTTCAATTGAAAACGATGTTCATTTCCTTCAATCTTATCTACATAAAATTCTAAAATATCTTTTGCTCTTATCCCTAATCGTGACGTATAAAATGGAAAGTTAGGTTCTTCTTCAGCAGCAACTCTAATTCCCAAATTAAAAGGAACTTTCACTGATTTGATATATGCTTTTAATTCTTCTTTATTATCTAAAATAGGAACAACGTTTTTAAATCCGCTGTTTAACAACCCTGCAATCCTTTGTGTGTAATGCTTTTGTTTATAGCCATTGCAAATGATAAAAATATCTTTTGTTATTTTCTTCTTGTCATGCAATTTCTTAATGATATCAATATCATAAGCATAAGAAGTTTCTAAATGAATATCATTTTTTAATGCTTCTTCTACAACAAATGAGAAGTGTGAACTCTTTGTACAATAACAATAATTGTATTTCCCTGTGTATTTGTGCTTTTTAAAAGCATTCGCAAACATTGTTTTTGCTTTATTAATCTGTTTGCCAATTTTAGGGAGGTAGCTTAATTTAAGCGGAGTGCCATATTTGTCTATGAGCGCCTTTATATCCTGATTATTGTATTGTAGATAATTATTTACAAGTTTATAATCTTCCTGAGGAAAATTAAAGGTTTGATTTACAAGATCCTTGTATGTATTGTTCATTCCGTCTTGAATCATTCTAAAGCATTTAAAGAATTAGGACTGCAAAGTTATTGAATAACCTGCTATAAAAGACAAAATCCGGACACCATTAAGTATCCGGATTTACAAAAAATTTCACTGTTGTATATTACTTAACAGATTGAACTAGTTTTTGAAAAGATTCTGGTTCATTCATTGCTAAATCAGCTAATACTTTACGATTTAAGTCGATATTTTTTTGTGCTAATCTGTTGATGAAAACACTGTAAGTCATTCCTTCTGCTCTTACAGCAGCATTGATACGTGCAATCCATAATGTGCGGTACTCACGCTTTTTTAATTTACGGCCAACATAACTGTATGTTAACCCTTTTTCCATTACATTCTTGGCAACTGTATATACATTCTTTCTTTTACCGTAATAACCTTTAGCGGCTTTTAATATTCTTTTTCTGCGAGCTCTACTAGCTACTGCATTTACTGAACGTGGCATATTTTATTTTTTTAAAAGTTAAAGTGGAGGTTTTCTTTCCTATTAGATTATTTCATACCTAATAAACGCTTTACGAAATGTAAATTCGCATCGCTTACAGTTCCATCAATACGCATTTTACGCTTGCGCTTGGTAGATTTTTTGGTAAGAATGTGACGTTTAAAAGCTTTTTGGAAAGTGATTTTACCCGAACCGGTAACTTTAAAGCGCTTCTTTGCGCTACTGTTTGTTTTTACCTTTGGCATTGTATAACTTTTTTAGTTACTCCCTACTGGCGTTCCGAACAGACGGAAACTTATGGAGCCTTGTGGGAAATGTCTAATTAGAACTATTATATTCTTTTTAGGGCGGCAAAGATATGATAATCTATTTAAAATGGCAAGAAATTGAAAGAAAAATTGAACTCTAGAACTTATATTAATAAAATAAAGCATAAAATAGTCAATCTTAACTTAATCCTAATTCAAACCCATCATTTATAATAGCTCCTTTTTTAATTACAATAATTCCATCTTTTACCGAAAACAAAGGATGATCTCCATTTTCTAGATGTGGCCCTCCAATCATACGAACATGATTACCAATTCTGCAATCTTTATCTACAATTACATTTTTAAATTCACAATGATTTCCAATTCCTAAACCAGGAATATTCCTTTCTAAATTGTCATTCATTTCGTCCATCGTTTCATAGGTATCGTTACCCATGATATAGCAACTTGTGATGGCACTACCCTTTCCTATTCTACTTCTAATTCCAATCACAGAGTTTGCTATTTTTTCTGCATGAATGATAGAACCCTCTGCTATAATTGTATGGTCAACAAGGGTACCGCTTATTTTTGCTGGCGGCAACATTCTTGCTCTGCTATATACTGTTTTTTGATTGTCAAATAAATTAAAGGGTGGTAATTCTGAAGTGAGTGCAAGGTTTGCTTCGAAAAAAGAATCTATATTCCCTATATCTGTCCAGTAACCATCATATTGAAAGCTATATACTTTGTTTTGATTGATAGCATCTGGAATAATTTCTTTTCCAAAATCGGTTGCATTAATTTTTTCTGATTCAAGCAGATTAAACAATGTTTTCTTATTGAAAATATAAATTCCCATAGAAGCAAGATAATTTCTACCCTGACTCTTCATTGTCGCTCCTGTGTTACTCTCCCATTCTGATAATTTTTCTTTGGATGGTTTTTCTACAAAGGATGTGATGATATTTTGTTCGTTGGTTTTTAATATCCCAAATTCAGGGGCTTGTTTTTCTGCAACAGGAATTGTGGCAATGGTAATATCTGCGCCTGATTGCTGATGAGCCTCAAACATAAATGAAAAATCCATTTGATATAATTGGTCTCCACTCAAAATTAAAACATACTCAA
>CANGGD010000095.1 GCA_947453295.1 Chitinophagaceae bacterium
CAACTATATTATTTCTAAATAAAACCATTGAAAAAATTAATAGCAAAGAGGGCTCTCTAGGATTACTTGTTAATGACAAAGCACTTTATAACAATCTCGCTGCCTCAACTAATAAAATAAATGTATTGCTAGATGACATAAGAACACATCCCAAAAGATATGTTTCAATATCTGTTTTTGGCAAAAAAGAACAAGAAGCCCCTTTACAAATGGCATTACCCGATACAATGAATGCGCCTTACATCCAAAAGCATTAAATCAACTGTCACTTTGCGAAACATTCATTTAATTTTATTACAATTATTTCTTTTAATGAGTTGCCATGTTGCAGTTGCACAAGAAATTATTCCTCAAAATCCTAGTCAAATTGAGGAACAAAAATTAATACAAATTATTAATGCTAAAGATTTAAGACAAATATATTTTAATGACACTACCCAATTTCAAACTTTGGCAGGAAATGCTATCGTTCGACAAGGCACAACAATTTTAAGCGGCGACAGTATTGCAATAAATAAAAATTCCGGTATTGTTGAGGTGTTTGGAAGCGTTCACATTAATGACAATAACAAAATCAATACGTATTCTCAATATGTAAAGTATATTGGTGCTGAGCAAGTTGCTTATCTTAAAAACAAAGTTAAACTTACTGATGGCAAGTCAGAACTATACACCAATGATCTTACCTATGATGTAAAAACTGGTATTGCTGTTTATGTAAATGGCGGTAAAGTAATCAATGGAAAAACGATATTAACAAGTGAAAATGCAATATATAATTCATCAACAAAAGATGTAAATTTCAATTCGAAAGTCCATTTAGTAGATCCTAAATATGATATGACATCTGAATCCTTGCGATACAATACAATCTCACAAAACGCATACTTTACAACCGCAACACATATTATAAGTGAGAAAGGAATCATTGATACAAAAAACGGTAATTATAATATTGGTACAGGGTCGGCAATTTTCCTTGACCAACCTACGTTTACAAGCGGAGATAGATTTATTACCGGACAAGAAGTATTGTTTGATGACAAAAAAAACACCATCGAAATAAAAAATAACGGGAAAATAATAGACACAACACAAAAGTTAATTGTAAATGGCAGTCATATTTTGATTGACAAAAAAAACAACACTTTTCTGGCAACTGAAAAACCTGTTATGGTTTTTTATGATCATTCAGACAGTACTTTTATTGCAGCGGACTCTTTATTTTATTCTAAAACACCTCCCTCAAAAAATATTGAATCCTCGGACAGTATTAGTCTATTTAATGCCTATCACAATGTTAGAATTTTCAATGATTCAGTTCAAGCAGTATGTGACAGCTTGTTTATTTTTTCTTTAGATTCAACCTTGCAATTAATAGGAAACCCAATTTGTTGGAATGGCAATAATCAAATAACAGGAGACACGATTTTATTGTTTTCCAAAAATCAACAACCGCAAAAAATTTCTGTATATTATAATGCGATTTTAATCAATAAAACAGATGAAGGTTATTATAATCAAATTGGAGGAAAAACAATGAATGGTTTTTTTACGAATGGTCAAATCGAATATGTACGAACAAAGGGAACTCCAGCAGAAAGCATTTTTTATCCGCAAGATGAAAAAAAATTATATACTGGTATGAATAGAAACAAAAGCGATGTGATAGATATTATTTTTTTAAAAGAAGAAATCACAAAAATTAAATTTGTAAATGATGTAACCGGCACTTTATATCCGTTGCAACAAATTCCAAAAGAACTGAATAGATTGAAAAACTTTAACTGGCAGATTACAAAAAGACCAATGAGTAAATTTGAATTTTATAGATTCAAAAATTAAATTCAATGATGAAAATAAAAGCATTTATTTTTTTACTTGTGTTCGGGTCATTGTATACAAATGCTCAGGATATTTTTGTTGGCACATGGAGCCTTCAAAATCAAAGCAAAGAGAAAACTAATGACATTTCATTTTCCTTGCAAATTGGCAACCCCGAAAGAAACATTTTATACCCGGCTCAAATACATATAACATCTTCAGATTTTGATGGCACCTATCACTTGCTGTTAGTAAAGAAAAATTATCGCCAATTATCAATCAGTAGTAATAAATTCCCCGTAAACGAGGTTCCTGTTAGTATAGGAAATTTCACTAAGGCCCTCAATGGCAGTTTTGATGTAGAGGTAGACAAAAAAGGAGTTGCGACATGTTCTATTAACAGAATTCAATACCCTCAAAAAAAAACCAAGGCATCTAGTCCTCTATCCCCGCGCCCATCTATAACAAGTTTTTTTAGTAGCGAAAATTTTGTACTTCAAAAAATATCATCACAAGCTTGGGAAGACACTACAATTTATAAAATACTACAGCCCCAAAAATCTCCCGTTTATTATGGAATTATAGATACATTATTTGTATCCGATAAAATAATGGATGTTGTTTTTGAGAAAAATAAAGACAATGATATTGTTTCGTTAAGACATAATAGCAACAAACTGTTTGATTTAATAGATATCAAAAAGAAAAGAGAAAATCAAAGTTTTCTATTAGATACAGGTTTAAATTTAGTTACATTCTTTGTTGATGAATTTGGAAAAAAAGATAATTCAAACCCTCACATCGGTTTAGATTTTGGAGTTAATAAATATACTTTAGATTTCAATAAGACAGAAAACCAAGGAGCTTCCTTTATTGTAGCTAAAATATTTTACAGAGTCAATGAAGAAGATATTTTAACTTTTGATGAAAACACAACAAGATTCAATACTATACAAATCCCAAAAAGTTATTTTGAAATAAAAGGAGATAAAAGTTTAAAAGAAAGAGAAGTAAAACAAATAGGAAATATTATTACAAACTCTAAAAATTTAAGTTTTGCAATTTGGGATGATGCAGTGGAAGATGGTGACACCATTTCATTATCAATAAATGGCGAGTGGATTAAGAAAGGGTTCGCCGTAAAAAATAAGCCTCAATTTATTACAGTACAAATGAACCCTGGTCCTAATGTGATTACTTTTATAGCAGACAATCTTGGAACCATTCCACCCAATACTTCAGTATTAGAAATTATAGATGGCAAAAAAAGAAAGTCGTTCTACATAGAGACGGATATGAACAAAAACAATCAAATTAAAATCTTTTACGAAGTAAGGTAGCCCCTGATTTTACATTATAGTTATAAGGAAAGCATTCAAAATCAAGTCATTTTTAATAATTAGTATTCAAAATATTGCCATTTTAGTAGGATTTCCCCTATTTTTGCCCTCCAAAAAATAATTTTATTTAATATGGAAAAATTGATTTACATCGTGCCGTTAATGGGGATTATTGGTCTTCTTTATACGTTTATTAAATTTAATTGGGTGTCTAAGCAAGATGCTGGAACACCAAGAATGAAAGAAATCAGCGACTATATTGCTGAAGGTGCGATGGCCTTTTTGAGAGCCGAGTGGAAAGTGCTTGGATATTTTGTTGTAATAGTAGCAATCTTGTTAGCAGTAATGGCACAAGCCAATCCTAATTCTCATTGGAGCATTGCTGTGGCTTTTGTGTTGGGTGCTGTTTTGAGTGCTACCGCAGGATACATTGGAATGAAAGCTGCAACTAAAGCAAATGTTCGTACTGCTCAAGCAGCAAGAACAAGTTTGAGTAAAGCATTGAATGTTTCTTTTACAGGCGGTGCTGTTATGGGAGTAGGTGTAGCGGGTTTAGCAGTTTTGGGTTTAGGTGGATTATACATTGTACTAAAACATTTTTTTGCGCCAGGAGCGGAAATTGATTCTAACGAAATGGTTAAAACCATTGAAGTCCTAACCGGATTCTCATTAGGTGCAGAGTCCATAGCTCTATTTGCTCGTGTGGGTGGTGGAATATATACTAAAGCTGCCGACGTAGGTGCTGATTTGGTTGGTAAAGTAGAAGCGGGTATTCCTGAAGATGATCCAAGAAACCCTGCAACCATAGCTGATAACGTGGGAGATAATGTAGGTGACGTGGCTGGTATGGGCGCAGATTTATTTGGATCTTATGTAGCTACTGTTCTAGCAACAATTGTATTAGGACAACAAACAACTATTGTTGAGGGTTATAGTGATAGCTTGCATGGATTTTCGCCAATTATATTGCCAATGCTTATTGCTGGTGTGGGTATTTTATTTTCAATTATTGGAACCTTATTTGTAAAAATTAGTGATAATGCAGGAATCAATACTTCAACCGTTCAAAAAGCTTTGAATATGGGTAATTGGGGTTCAATGATCTTAACTGCAATTGCAGCAGCGTTTTTAGTGAACTGGCTTTTACCTGAACAAATGGAATTAAGAGGAGTTGCATTTACAAAATGGGGTGTTATGGGAGCTATTGCTGTTGGTTTAGCAGTTGGAGCCCTTATGAGTATCATCACAGAATACTATACGGCAATGGGCAAACGTCCAGTGTTATCAATAATAAAACAATCATCTACAGGTCATGCTACTAATGTTATTGGCGGTTTGGCTATTGGAATGGAATCTACATTCTTGCCAAGTTTAGTATTAGCAGGAGGAATAGGGGGATCTTATGAATGTGCAGGTTTATATGGTGTTGCAATCGCTGCTGCGGGAATGATGGCAACTACTGCAATGCAATTAGCCATTGATGCATTTGGACCTATTGCTGATAATGCAGGAGGAATTGCTGAAATGAGTGAACTGCCATCAGATGTTCGTGAAAAAACAGACGTTTTAGATGCCGTAGGAAATACAACAGCTGCTTCTGGTAAAGGATTTGCAATTGCTTCTGCTGCATTAACTGCTCTGGCACTTTTTGCTGCTTTTGTTGGAGTTGCGGGCATTGATGGGATTGATATTTACAAAGCAAATGTGTTAGCATGCTTATTTGTGGGAGCAATGATTCCTTTTATATTTTCTTCTTTAGCTATTAGAGCAGTGGGTGAAGCTGCAATGGCTATGGTGGAAGAAGTTCGTCGTCAGTTTAAAACCATACCTGGTATAATGGAAGGAACTGGAAAACCAGAATACGATAAATGTGTCGCTATCTCTACACAAGCTTCCCTTAAAAAAATGATGCTTCCCGGAGCAATTGCTATAGTATCCCCTATCATTATAGGATTTATGCCTGGTTTAGGTGCAGAAGCTCTTGGAGGTTTTCTTGCAGGCGCAACAGTAAGTGGTGTGTTGATGGGCATGTTCCAAAATAATGCCGGTGGTGCTTGGGATAATGCAAAAAAATCTTTTGAAAAAGGTGTTGAAATAAACGGTGAAATTTTTTACAAGAAATCAGAACCACATAAAGCATCTGTAACTGGAGATACTGTTGGAGATCCTTTTAAAGATACTTCAGGCCCTTCAATGAACATCCTTATTAAATTAATGAGTATTGTTTCATTGGTTATTGCCCCTACTCTTGCAGGTATGAATCATGATAATTGTCCTGGTGTTTGCAACAAACCAACTTGCACAAAAGCAATGATGGCTGCTAACTGTCCCGGTATGATTGAATGTACAGATAGTTGCATGAAAGCCAATCATAAAAATATGAGTTGCGAAAAAGTAGTTATTGAAAAACAAATAAATAATCCTGCTTCAACATCAGACGAACTTGTACAAGCATTAATTGCTGATAAACTAATAGAAATGGGTAATTTCTCATTAAGTGTTAGAGATAACAAAATGACTATTAATGGGAAGTTGTTAGATGAAAAGTCCACTCAAAAATATCTGCCACTCATAAAATCTTGCGGGAATTTAGAGATGAAGATGGTTTCCAAATAATTAAAACAAGGCAGCGAGTTACCGCTGCCTTTCTTCTTTCATTGATGGCCTCAATTGAAATAAATAATCTTGGTCAATCAACTTATATGCTTTAACCGACAACAATCAATCTTTCAACACACATATCCTATGTCTCTTTCGTTTTGTATCTTTTAGATTAAAGAATCTCTTCTACAATACGCAACTGATTTAATTGTTCCAGCATTAACATGAAACAAATATAGGTTTATCAATAGCCCATAAAAAACGTTGCAGTCAATTGATTAAATGATTTGTATCAAATAGTTCGAATAGTTTATTTTTACATCTTAATCATCTTCATCAAAATAAATCAATGGGCAAGTGAAATTGATTCAAAACATAAAACAGGCTTCATTATATTTTGTTGGTCTTTCCATTTTTTTAATGGGAGCTTCCTTATTTCTGATTGTGCAAGGCAAATCGAATAGCTTTCTACTAATTAATAATTTTCACAACCAATGGCTTGATAGCTTCTTTTCAAAATTCACTTTTTTAGGAGATGGAATATTTGCACTTATACTTTCCTTACTGTTTTTGATTTTTAAGAAGAAGAAAGCAAGCTTACTTACATTAATTACTTTTGTTTTTTCCGGACTCGTTGCTCAATTAATAAAACAAATTGCAAACAGTCCAAGACCAAAATTATTTTTTAAACCTGATGTTTATGTGCACTTTGTTGATGGAGTAACAGTTTCAAATAATTTTAGTTTTCCTTCTGGACATACCACCACAGCATTTGCTTTAGCCACTCTTATTGTATTAATTTCTGAAAAAAAAATAATTCAACTTCCCCTATTGTTAATAGCAATATTGGTTGGGTATTCAAGAATTTATTTGGGGCAACACTTTTTGTTAGATGTTATTACAGGAGCATTTATTGGAACAATATCCTCATTAATAACAGTTTATTTTGCAGAAAAACAGATAAAAAAGTAGAAAATAAACATATTTAAGTAGTGTTATTCTTATTGAATTTAAAAGATAATATATCGATGCTACTTGATAACTCAATTTTTTATTAGATATTTGCTAAATCTTAAAAACGAATGAAGGTTCTAATTAAGCAAGCCCGCATCATCTGCCCATCCTCATCACATCATGGGAAAACAAAAGACATTCTTATAGAAAATGGCATTATTGAATCCATTGAAGACAATATTCAATCTACTGATGCTAAAATTGTATCTACTCAAAATTTACATGTAAGCATTGGCTGGATGGATATGTTTGCACATTTCGGAGATCCAGGATTTGAATACAGAGAGACTATAGAATCAGGTGTACGAGCTGCTGCTGCTGGAGGATTTACCGATGTTTTGATTTCTCCAAATACGCAGCCCATCATGCATTCAAAATCACAAATTGAATACATTCAAAAAAAATCCGAACAATTAGCAGTAAACATTTTACCAATAGGTGCCATCACCAAAAATACAGAAGGGAAAGAATTAACTGAAATGTATGACATGCAAAACAGCGGTGCAGTAGCCTTTTCAGATGGTATTCACCCCGTTCAACATGCAGGTGTTTTAACAAAAGCGCTCCAATATATTTTATCTACTGAAGGATTAATCATTCAAATTGCAGAAGACAAAACGATTTCCAATAACGGATTGATGAACGAAGGAGTTACC
>CANGGD010000096.1 GCA_947453295.1 Chitinophagaceae bacterium
AAATCGTTTCCCCCTGTGGCAGTTTGTAAATCAACGATTGAACATATTGCTTTTGTTTGTGCACCAGAATTCCATGTTGCATAAAATCTTATCCAATTGTCTGCAGAAGTTGAATCCTGAGGATGCGCAACTAAATTGGCTGTTGTTCCTATTTGACTTCCATTAATACTAAACTTTAATTGAGCATAATTGCCAGCGCTGTTTACACTCATTGCCCATGCAGAAAAATAATAATTTGTATTTGGTAAAACTGTAATTGTATCTTGCCAAATTATAGGTTGTGGACTATTAGGAAAGCCATTTACAATCATAAAATTTCCGGTTCCTGTTGTGTGATCTTTGCCCCAAAAATTAACATGAAATCTACGTGCATTAGGACCAATGCCATATTTACCCTCCGGATTTAATTCTGTAACTATTCCTGGAGTATCAATAACATAACTATATTTCAAAGGAGCTACACCAGGTGTAATAAATCCTACATTGCCTAAATTAAAATTACCATTTCTAGCAAGTTCTATTGAAACTGGAATTGTGGCGGTAGCAGAACAGCCGAAGTTATTGGTAACTGTTACTGAATACGATCCTGCAATTTCAACATTAATAGTATCAGTTATGCTACTGTTAGACCACAAATAAGAATACACTCCAGTAGGTGAAGGAATAGCTGTTAAATGTACTTTTCCTGGAACTAAACAATAATCTGCATTTATTGTAGCAGAAACAGCATTGGCTACAATATTTACAATTACATTAGACGAAGTGTCATTATTTCCACATTTTCCATAAGCGATCAAAGAGTATTTTCCAGAATCTGATAAATTAACATTAGACTTAGTGTAGCTAATAGAAGTTGCGCCAGGAATAATCACACCATCTTTTCTCCATTGGTATCCCGTAGCATTATACGCTGTTGCAGAAATTGTAAATGAAGTATTTTCGCAAACAGTAGTTGTTGATGGTGATTGAATGAATATTGTTGGTTTACATCTTCTTAATGGGATTAAAATTGCGCCCCAGTTTTTTGAGGGAGATGGAATAGTATCTATTCCCAAACCAGTAGAACCAATTGATGATTTAGTAGCCCAAGCCGCTCCTACTGCTGCACTTGATGTAGTTGTATCATACAATTCTTGTAAGCTTCCTGGATTATTAGTAAACCAGGTATTATTAAATGAAGTGGAAGATCCAACTTCTTGGGTGAACATAGCCAATGCTGTGTTTGGTGTTGTTGTAATTATGCTATCAGCTTTAATAAGAGTTGAATTTGCTGTTGCAATTGCCCCCAGTGTCGCATCAATAAGATTGGTAGTATCCACACCATAAAAACAAATGATTCTTCCAGCAGCTCCACTCGCCCCAGAGCCTACATTAAAAGTGTAATCAATTGCTGCAGATGCTGTGTCAGCTGTATTTACAATCTTATATAATAATGACCCATATCTTCTAGTTGAACCTAAAGCCCCAGCTTTTAAAATAGTCCAACCACTCAAAATAGGATTTGTATTATTTCCATTAGTGGCAATATTTGCAATCATTACATCTCCTAATTGAAATTTTAAGCCTGCCGGTTTTGTTAGTTTAAGATTTGGAATTGCAAGTTTCATTGAATCCGTTTGTCCACGAATTCCAATTTGTGCAAAAATATTTTGTGTAAAGAATAAATTGATAAATACAATCAAAATGCTCATAGCAAAAAGAGTAACCTTACGTTCAAATACAATATTTTTTTTACTATTTGTCATTATTTGATTTTGACTTTTTTTGTGATATCTTTTTTTTAAAAGAGTTTCAATTAAGTTTATTAAAAAAAATTAAACTAATTTTTCATCAACAGCATCTTTCAAAATGATTGAAGAAGCTTGTATTTAAATCTTTTAAATAGCAGACAAAGGATTAATTAGCAGGGTAATTCAGAAGAAATGTGGATCAATTGTAGAATTAAAGATGCAAATATATTATCTATAGTTTATTAATGCAAGCTTTTCTTAAAATAATTTATATTTTTATGGTATTCATAAAAAGTAATTAAGATAATTATGCTATTAAAAATAAATCCTACACATACTAAAGCCTGGAAATTACTACATTCTCATTTTGAAAAAAACAAAAACATCACTCTAAAATCTCTTTTTTCTAATGATAATCAGCGTTTTAACGCTTTCGCTTTGTACGATGAAGAAATATTATTTGATTATTCAAAAAACAATATTACTGAAGAAACGATAACCCTTTTATTGCAATTAGCAGATGAATGCGGTGTTAAAGATGCCATTGAATCAATGTTTATAGGTGAAAAAATAAATGAGACTGAAGATCGCGCAGTCTTACACACTGCCTTGAGAAATTTTTCCTCAAACCCTGTTCATATAGATGGAGTTGATATAATGCCTCTGGTAAAAGATGTTTTGCTAAAAATGAAACATTTCTCGAATCAGATACACAATGAAGAATGGAAAGGCTACTCAGGAAAAAGAATTAAGAACATAGTGAATATAGGTATTGGAGGAAGTGATTTAGGTCCTGTAATGGTTACAGAAGCCTTGAAGCCTTTCTGGATAGACGGAATAGAAGCTTTTTTTGTTAGTAATATAGACGGATCTCATATTACCGAAGTATTTAAAAAAATCAATGTGGAGGAAACCTTATTTGTAATAGCAAGTAAAACATTCACCACACAAGAAACCATGACAAATGCTCATACTGCAAGGACATGGTGCATCAACAATGGGATTCCTGAAAATCAAATAGCAAAACATTTTGTAGCCATCAGCACTAATTCATTAGCGGTTCAGGAATTTGGAATTGATACCAACAATATGTTTGAGTTTTGGGATTGGGTTGGAGGAAGATACAGCTTATGGAGCTCGATTGGTCTTTCTATAGCACTAACAATTGGGTATGAGAATTTTGAACTCCTATTAAAAGGTGCTCATTCAGCGGATAATCATTTTAGATCCAAAAACTTTTCTGAAAACATTCCTGTTATAATGGCTTTAATTGGTATTTGGAATAGAAACTTTTTAGGAGCAACTTCTGAAGCTATTCTCCCCTACGATCAATATTTACATCGTTTTGCTGCATATTTTCAACAAGGAAATATGGAAAGCAATGGTAAATACATAGACAGAAACAAAGAAAAAATAAGTTATAAAACAGGCCCCATAATTTGGGGCGAGCCAGGCACTAATGGGCAACATGCTTTTTATCAGTTAATTCACCAAGGAACAGAAATCATTCCTTGTGATTTTATTGGAATAGCTCAACCTCATCATTCTCTTACAGATCATCACGAAAAATTAATGAGTAACTTTTTTGCTCAAACAGAAGCATTAATGAATGGCACTCATCACGAAAACCCTTACAGAGTTTTTGAAGGAAACAGACCTACTAATTCTTTTTTGATTAGAAAATTAACTCCTTTTACATTAGGGCAACTTATTGGAATGTATGAACATAAAATATTTGTGCAAGGAGTAATTTGGAATATCTACAGCTTTGATCAATGGGGTGTTGAATTAGGAAAAACCTTGGCCAATAAAATACTTCCTGAATTGAACGATAACGATTCAATTCATAGTCATGATTCTTCTACAAACGGCTTAATTAATGCGTATAAAAAAATGCGTGTTTAATATTTAAATCTTTCTCAAAACAAAAATGGGCCCTTGAAATAAGGGCCCATTTTTTATTACTGAATTTTATTTATTACCATTTATCTACTTCTTCATTACTTCCATTGTCAACATTGCTGTCATTACCTGCGTTATTATTTGTTTCATTTACAGATGGAATTACTTCTTCGTTTGATGAATCTACAGAAGGATTTGATGATCCTGACTGGTATTGATCATCTCCTTCATAAGGAGTATCATGATTAAAAGCATCAAAATCAAAATCAGGCATTAACTGAGTTTTCACATGATCAACAGTTTCATTTAGACCTTTCATGAACTTATTGAAATCTTCTTTATATAGAAAAATCTTATGACGATCGTATCCATCAGAATCAAATCGTTTACGGCTTTCCGTAATAGTTACATAAAAATCACTTCCTCTTGTTTCTCTAACATCGAAGAAATAAGTTCTACGTTTACCTGCTTTTACTCTGATGCTGTAAACGCTGTCCATTTTTTTGTCATTGTTTTCGTACGCCACTGTTATTAGGTTTTTATTTTTAAATAAGCTTTTATTGAATAAGACTCAGCAAAGATAAATTTGTTTTTGAAATAACAAAATAAATGAAAAATAGCAATAAAAGTTAATTTATTTGGTCTTTTATGCCCTCTGACTGTTGACGTTGATACATTTCATAATAAATGCCTTTCTTTTGTAGTAGATCTTCATGATTGCCTGATTCTGCTATTTTCCCTTCTTCTAATACTATGATTTTGTCAAAATTTAGTAAAGAGAAAATCCTATGAGTTATAATAATGGCTGTTTTTTGCTCTATATACTCGTTTAAATGTTGTAAAATCGAATGCTCAGTTTTACTATCTACTGCACTTAAACAATCGTCAAAAATCAATATTTCAGGATTTTTCAACATCGCCCGAGCAATGGAAATTCGTTGTTTTTGACCTCCGCTTAAGGTAACCCCTCGTTCACCTATGATAGTATTAAACCCTTCAGGAAATTCCATTATTTCATTATAAATATTAGCATTTCGAGCTGCACTTTCTATTTCTTCTGTAATGGCTGAAGCTTTACCGAATTGAATATTATTTTTTACAGAGTCGCTAAATAAAAAAACTTCCTGTGGCACATAGCTAATACTTGTTCTTAAATGATTTAATGAGAACTTTTTTATTTCTATCCCATCATACGCTATACTTCCCTCCTCTACATCATACATTCTTAGTAACAATTGTGCAATAGTTGATTTGCCAGAACCTGTTTTTCCAACAATTGCTATCTTTTCTCCACTACGAATATCTAAAGTGAAATTCTTAATGGCTTTTATACCAGTATGAGGATAAGTAAATGATACGTTTTTAAAAATAATTTCTCCAGATAATTTATTTGATAAAGCATCTTTCGAGTCAGTGATAGTTGGAGTAATATTCAAAAATTCATTTATTCTAGTTTGTGATGCAACTGCCCTTTGCGTCATACTAGCTGTCCAGCCAATTGCACTAACCGGAAAGGTTAACATCTGAATATACAAAACAAACTCAGCTATCTTGCCGACAGTAGCCCCTTCCTGACCTTGAGCAACTGCTAATCCACCTACCATTATAGTAATTAAAGTGCTTATGCCAATGAGTAAAGCCATGCTTGGAAAATATATCGCCTCTGTTTTAGCTAAGCTCAAAGAATTTTTCTTGTATTCTTCATTGGTTTTATTAAAAAAAGATAGCATTGCCTTTTCTTGAGCAAATGACTTAATTACTCTGATGCCAGAAAAAGATTCTTGAGCATTTGAAGTTAAATTACTCAGCATTGACTGAATCCGTTCACTTTTTTTATTGATGATTGAATTGACTGTATAAATTGTAATGGCTAGAATTGGAAGCGGGCATAATGCAACCAATGTCAATTTCACATCGGCTTGTAGCATAAAAAAAATACTAAGCCCTATTATTATAGCAAGATTAAAAAAGTACATTAAAGCTGGACCGGTAAACATTCTTACCCTACTAACATCTTCGGATATTCTATTCATTAAATCACCAGTTGCATTTGATTTATAAAAGCCAATGTCTAAACTTTGATAATGTTTGTAAATTTCATTCTTCTGATCAAATTCAATATGCCTACTCATCACAATTATGGTTTGCCGCATAAAAAACATAAACAAACCACTTAATAAAGCTAAACCCAAGAGTAAAATTCCAGAAAACAAAATCTTTTGTTCAAAAGTAAAGGAGTTGAAATCATATAACTCATTAGAAAGCACAATGGAAGTTTCTGCATTTTTAATTTGAATGCTTTTTCCAGGGTTTTTGACTTCAGCAATTGTTTTTACGACATTATTTACAACATATCCAGTGATTTGGGGTGAAAGAATTCTAAAATAGTTGCTTAATAAAATAAAAAGTATACCAAGAATCAATCTTGTTTTGTATTTCCAAAAATATTTATAAATCGGAGAAAGCGCTTTCATTCCATTCAAAATTAGTTAATTATAAGAAATGATAGTTACAAATTTATTGAATGATGATAGATAGTGCGTTTTATAATCATTCTCAAAAAAAATATCTATTTTTTTTCTTACCATCAACAAATGAAAAATGAAAAAGAAACAAAAGATTTAATTTTTAAATTCTTTAAAAAAAGATTGCAAATCATACTGCGATTACTACAAAAAGATTTCAAAAGTTATAGAATTGAATCTTACCATATTTTAAGAGTTGAGATAAAAAAACTAAATGCATGCTTTTTAATTTTGAATGTTGACCCAAGAACAAATGAAATACTAAACCCTATACAAACAATTTTCAATAAAAGCGGAAAAATAAGGGCACTACAAATTGTTCTTTCTCATCTAAAGGACATATCTAGCAAATATTTAGATGAACTAAAAAGCAATCTTAAAAAAGAATTATTTCAGACTAAAAAAGAATTTAAAGAAATTAAAACCAAAGAAATAGGTAGTCAAAAAATATACAAACTAATTAAAAATAAATTACAAGCCACTTCGGTTGAAAGCATCGTAATAAAATACTTTGACCATGAAAAAAAAGCAATTGCTATAACTCAGCAATTAAGTAGTTTGAATACCAACAAGTCTATTCATGAAGTAAGAATAATTATTAAACTATTGGAAAATCTTAATAAAATATTACCCATTGTTAATACTAAAATACAGCTGCTTAAGCTTGCTGGCATGAACAATTTATTGGGAAAATGGCATGATGAAATTTCTATAGAAAAAATGATACTAAAGTATATTCATGATTATAAAACATCTAAAAATCAACATCTTTTTTTATTGCAATTATGTCATTCGCTAAACCAATCTGCTAATAGAAATCTTAAAAGTTGTTACAACATAAAACTGCACAAAGAAAATTCCCATAAAAATAAATTTACCAAACCAATTGATGCGTTTGTTTGATAACACCCATTACAAATACACTTTGAATATTTCCCATATTTTCAATTAAACTTAATCTGTTTACATGGAAGTCATAATAACTATCCATATTTTCTTCAACTACTTTGAGCATAAAATCAAACTCCCCACTAATATTATAACACTCTACTACTTCATGTAAGGCGTTGATTGATTTAATAAATTTTGCACCAGCGGTTTTGCTATGCTCTTTCAATGATACATAACAAATAACCATGAGTCCTTTTTTCACTTTTGTTTGATCTAAAAGTGTTGCGTATTGTTTGATAACACCAGTCTGTTCCATTCTTTTAATACGCTCATGAACTGGGGTTGTACTCAAATGAACTTTTTCCGCGAT
>CANGGD010000097.1 GCA_947453295.1 Chitinophagaceae bacterium
AAAACATTTAAAGAAAGATTAAGAGATTTTCCTGTTACAGTAGATTTTATTAATCGATTTAAAACAGCCAAAGAAAAAAAAGAAACACTCAAAAAATTAGAAGAAGGGAAAATAGATATCATTATTGGTACACATGCTATACTTAGTAAAGACATTAAATTCAAAGATCTTGGATTGATGGTTATTGATGAAGAACAAAAATTTGGTGTAGCTGCAAAAGAAAAATTAAAACAACTTAGAACTACCGTTGATTCCTTAACACTAACGGCAACTCCTATCCCAAGAACTTTGCAATTTAGTTTGATGGGTGCAAGAGATTTAAGCATTATCAATACCCCTCCTCCCAACAGGCAGCCTATTCAAACTGAAATAAGTGTGTTTAATGAAGATAATATTAGAGATATTATTTACTATGAAACTGAAAGAGGTGGTCAAGTTTTCTTCATTCATAACAGAGTGAATGGCTTGGCTGAAATGAAAAGTTTTATTCAAGGTTTATGTCCTGATATCAGCATTGCCTTTGCCCATGGACAAATGGAAGGTGATTTATTAGAAGACACTATCCTTGATTTTATGGACAAAAAATACGACGTGCTAGTTTGTACAAACATTGTTGAAAGCGGAGTAGATATTCCTAATGTTAATACTATAATTGTAAATAATGCGCATCAGTTTGGATTAAGCGATCTGCATCAATTGAGAGGTCGTGTGGGGAGAAGTAATAAAAAAGCTTTTTGTTATTTATTGGCTCCGCCTATGAGTACTTTACCTTCAGATAGCAGAAAACGTTTGTCTACACTTGAACAATACAGCGATTTAGGAAGTGGTTTTCAAATAGCCATGAGAGACTTGGATATAAGAGGAGCAGGCAATATGCTCGGAGGGGAGCAAAGTGGATTTATTGCAGAAATTGGATTTGAGATGTATCAAAAAATTTTAGATGAAGCCATCAGAGAATTAAAAAGAAATCAATTTAAAGATTTATTCAAAGAAGAAATTAGTTTACAGGATGATTTTGTAAAGGACTGTAGTTTTGATACTGATCTCGAAATTTTGATTCCGGATAATTATGTGGAGAGTATTAGTGAAAGATTGAGTTTATACTCCAGATTAGATAATTGTGATACAGAAGAAGATTTGCAGCATTTTCATCATGAATTGGAAGATAGGTTTGGAGCCGTTCCTCCTCCCGCAGAAGATTTATTTACAACTGTTAGATGCAGAAAAATTGCTGTTGATTTGGGTTTCGAAAAATTATTATTACGTAATGAAAATATGAAATGCTTTTTTGTAAGCAATCCGGATTCACCCTATTTTCAAAGCGAAACGTTTAATAAAATCTTACTCTTCCTCCAAACAGGCACCAACAAAGCAAGACTGAAACAAGTTGGAAAAAATGGAATTTTAATAGTTGAGCAAATAAAAACCATGACTGATATTTACGAGTTCCTATTAAAAATGCATAAAGCGGCTTGTTAAATTTACCTCGGTTCAAAATAATACTTTAGCGATAATTCATGCGAACCGCCCCCTTCATCAAAAATACTTAATGGTGTTCTGTATTGATCATAGGCATATCCTAAAGAAACTTTTTTGTTGATATTAAATCCGAGGAATGCACTGTAGTATTGTTGATAGTGATAGTTTATTCCAAACCATAATAATTTTTTATGCTCTAACCTAGCTCCTGCCTCAAAATCAAAAGGAGAATGAGCTGCCATTTTAATTATAAAGTTTGGAATCAAAACGTTTTGAGAATCTAACTGATAATTATAACTACCCATCACATAATAATGGCGATATAATCTGCTCTCATTAAGAGTTGTTGTTTTGATAAAATTTAATTTTGATTGAACTAATTGTTTTGCTGAAACACCAATGTTAAGTTTTGGAGTGGTATAGTACACACCAAATGCAGCATCTCCGGTTGTGGAAGATCCGGCAGTAGCCAATAATGGATCATCTGGTATATATTTTTGAACAGCCGCTTTATCAATTCTTTCCTGCAATAATTGTCCGGAAAGACCAAATTTTAATTGGTTATAGTCTGAAGTATAAATGCCATAAGAAACACAGCCTTCTACACCAGAGCGTGTAATGGGACCAGTTACATCATTGTACAATATCAACCCGCCACCTGTGTTGAAGGCTTCAAAATATTTATCTGCATACAACATAGTAGTTCTGGGGCCACCTTCAATACCTGCCCACATTTTTTTATAGGTAATACCCAACGAGGCCTGATCACTAGCCCCTGCTGCCGCTGGATTATAAATAAAATTATGTTGCATGAATTGACTCATTGAAAATATTTGTTGTGCATTTGAATGACCCACACACACTAAACAAAAAAGGAATACTGGAATTATTTTCATTTTTTCTTTTTTTAGTTTTTTTTATAGACTATCGCATAATTGTAACGCTACCCTTCTTAACAAATTTTGATCCATCATTATTGGTTACATTACAAACATAATAATAAGTTGCATCAGGCAATGGTTTTCCGTTATAATTCCCATCCCAATTATTTTTATAATCTGATGAATGATATACCAATCCACCCCAACGATTATAAATATCGACCGTTAAATTTTTAAGACAACTTAAATGATATACAACCCACTTGTCGTAAAAACCATCATTATTAGGGGTATAAATATTTGGAGGATCAAAACAAGTGATATTAACAACCAGTTGCATTGAATCTTTCAATTTACAACCGTATTGCGTAGTAGCTGTTAATGTATAAACGGTTGTTTGTTCTGGTGAAGCTAATGGTGTTAGAATAGATGGGTTATCTAATCCAATAATTGGCGACCATAAGATAGTATCTGCATTTGCCGTACCTGAGAGTAAAATATTTGATCCGAATTGAATAGAGGCATCATTACCTGCATTCACATTTGTTGGTAAAGGTCTAACATTTATATTTTGAGTGGCGGTGTCTTTGCAACCTCCCGCATCTGAATAAATATAACTAATTGAATGAGGACCAACACCAGCAGTTACTGGATTAAACACACCATTAGTATTTACAATTGTATCAATGCTGTAAGTACCAACTCCCATTCCAGGCAATGTTGGTGGTAAGCCTCCTGTTAGCGGAATTGAAGGAGCATCAATGCAAATATTACTCGCATATGCATCAAGGGTAGCAGCAGGAATAGCCCTGCAAAATTTTTGAACATTGCTTAGCATTCCTGTAGCGCCAGTAAAACCCCAGTAAACCATACTATCGCCACTAAAAACATTACTCACAAAATTATAAACGGTTGATACTCTCCTGGAACTATCAAAATAAACTTCCATTTTAGTACTATCTGCATTCCAAACAATTCTTAATAAATGATCCAAACAATCTTCTACATTATTACTGATTGCGGATATGGGTGTTGGTGAGGTAATGCTTGATGCAGAGGTGTGATTAGTTACTCCATTTAATTGAATGGCTAAATGATCATAAGATGGATCACTATCAGGAGATGTGTTTTGATATGTATCTAAAGTAACTCCTACTGCCGGTGAAATTCCCCAATAACCCATGCTTCCTCCACCTGTACCTGTAGTTCCAATGGTTGTACTTGTTTTTTGAAGTACAAATGCAATGCCATCTGCACCATTACCATCAACACAGCCCAAATTCACTTTAAATGAAAAATCAAAAGATTGCTTTAAGTTGATTTTATTAATATTCCATACCGCTCCAAATTGCGACATGGTATCTCTTGTTAAGGTATAACAGTTACAGCTTTGTCTAATTGCAGAACCATTTACTGCATATTGAGCTTGAATTTTGTAACTGGAAATCGTAATAATAATTAATAACAACAGCTGTCTCATTTTTATTAATTTTAGAAGTATTCAATAGCTTTTTTTAAACAGAAATTACACTACACTAAAAAGCCGTCCTCAAATTTGGAACGGCTCATTAGAAAAATTTTTTACATTTTTAAGAATTATGGAGGTTATTACCAAGCTTTTTTAGCTACTCCATTCTTTACTGCTTCTAGAGCTGTAGCCTCACCTAGCATTGTTGTCATTTTATTTCCTTTTCCATCATGACCTTGAGCCATGTATCCACCTCTTGCTGTTTTTGTAATTACTGCATCCTGCATAGGAACATTTTTTTCCTTTGTTTTCATGCAATAAGCTGTTAACATTTTTGACATTTGAATTGAATTTATTGTTAGATAATAATAAAAGCTTTCGCTAATGATACAAGCTACTGAAATAATTCTTTTCTCCCAAAATAATTAAAAACCATCTCTCCACACAATGTTAATATCATTATACGTCTATCTTAGCATACTTTGCATGAGATTCAATGAATTCTCTTCTTGGAGGAACTTCATCTCCCATTAGCATACTGAAAACCCCATCTGCGGTTGACAAACTATCAATTGTTACTTGTTTTAATGTTCTAGTTTCAGGATTCATGGTTGTTTCCCATAACTGCTCAGCATTCATCTCTCCCAACCCTTTGTATCTTTGAATAGTTACACTATCATCTTTTCCTTGTCCTAGTTTACCAACCCATCCTTTTCTTTCTTCATCATTCCAGGCATATTCTTGTTCCTTTCCTTTTTTTACAAGATATAAAGGAGGCTGAGCAATATAAACGAATCCTTGCTCTACCAATTCTTTCATATATCTGAAAATAAATGTCAAGATCAATGTTGCAATGTGACTTCCATCCACATCGGCATCGGTCATAATAATTAGCTTATGGTATCTTAGCTTGCTTATATCTAATGCTTTTGCATCTTCGCTTGTACCAATTTTTACACCCAAAGCAGTAAACATATTTCTGATCTCCTCATTATCATATATTTTATGTTCCATTGCTTTTTCAACATTCAATATCTTTCCTCTTAATGGAAGAATAGCTTGATAGCTCCTGTCTCTTCCTTGCTTTGCTGTTCCACCAGCCGAGTCTCCTTCGACTAAAAACAATTCACATTTTCCAGGATCTTTTTCAGAACAATCAGCCAATTTGCCAGGCAAGCCTCCACCTACTAAAACGCTTTTTCTCTGAACCATATCACGAGCACGTTTAGCCGCTGCTCTTGCTTGGGCAGCTAAAATAACTTTTTGTATAATTGTTTTAGCATCTCTCGGATTCTCTTCTAAGTAGGCTTCCAACACTCTGCTTAATGTGGTATCAACAATACCCATTACTTCACTGTTACCTAATTTAGTTTTGGTTTGTCCTTCAAATTGCGGCTCTGGCACTTTTACAGAAATAATCGCTGAAATCCCTTCCCTGAAATCATCCCCTTCAATAGCAACTTTTGCTTTTTCAAACATTCCTTGCTTTTCGCCATAGCTTTTAAATACTCTGGTAATTGATCTTCTAAACCCAGCCACATGTGTTCCGCCCTCAATAGTATTAATATTGTTTACATAACTAAAAATATGCTCTTGATAACTGGCATTGTAAACCATTGCCACTTCTACCGCAACATTTGATTTTTCATCATAACCATCACAATAAATGGTTACTGGTATTAACGGAGCTCTGTTTGCTGTTTTATCAATTGCTTCTACAAACTCTACAATTCCGCCTTCGCTATAAAAAGTTTTTGAATAATGAACACCTTTGTCATCAAGCTCTCTTAAGTCATTTAAAATAATGGTTATTTTTCTATTCAGAAAAGCCAGTTCTTTTAATCTTCCCTCAAGGATTTCCTTGCTATATAAAGTTGTAGTAAAAATGCTTCCATCTGGCCAAAATTGAACACGGGTTCCGGTTTTGTCTGATACACCAATTTCTCTTACAGGATATTGAGGAATACCTGTAGCGTATTCTTGTTCAAATACTTTTCCTTCACGTTGAACTGTTACATGAAGTTTAGTACTCAATGCATTCACACAACTCACACCCACACCATGCAAACCACCAGACACTTTGTAAGATCCTTTATCAAATTTTCCTCCCGCATGAAGCACGGTCATAACTACTTCTAAGGCACTTCTGTTTTCCTTAGTGTGCATGCCGGTTGGAATACCCCTTCCATCATCTTGCACAGTGATGGAATTATCTTCATTAATGGTTACGGTAATGTTTTTGCAATGACCTGCTAAAGCCTCATCAATGGAATTGTCAACCACCTCATATACAAGATGGTGCAGACCTTTAACACTAATATCACCAATATACATAGCGGGCCTTTTTCTAACGGCTTCTAAGCCTTCGAGAACCTGAATACTATCGGCACTATATGAATTGTTTGGGGGAGTAGGTATTGTTTCTAATTCTATGCTCATAATACTAATAAAATCTCTTTTGAATGAATAAAATCACAATCAAGCAAATATACCGAAAATAAAGGGGTTTTGATGTTTTTTTTAACTCATTTTGAATATTGTTTTTCACATTATTTTGGGGATAAATAACAAGCAAAATATTTATAAAATGAAATAAAAAATATATTAGATTAAAACTCTAACTTTATTGCTTTAAATTTTGTCGTATGCAAAAAATAATATTTTTATTTCTTTTCCTTGCAAACAGTTTTTTTTGTTCTTATTCACAAAGCGTTGGCATTGGAACAAGCAGCCCAAATGCCTCTGCCAAATTAGATATAGTGGCAACCAACCAAGGACTATTACCTCCAAGATTAACCTATACACAAAGAAATAACATAGTAAACCCAGCAGCAGGATTAATGATCTGGTGCTCTACCTGTGGTACAAATGGAGAATTGCAGGTTTACAATGGTTCAAGCTGGCAAAGCATGATGAATGGTGTGGCTTCGGATAGTCTTGATGCGGTCCTGTCAAGTTCTTTAAGTTCGCTACCTTCTTTTGATTTTGTCAACGTATCTGCTTCATCTACTTCAAAGTCATTCTCAGTTTCGGGTATTGGCTTAGTAAATAGACCGGGCATTGTAACAATAAAATCTCAAAACTCAGAGTTTCAGGTTTCAAATGATAATATAACATGGGATACCACCACATCAATAGTTTATAATTCTAGCATATTATCGCCTACTTTAGTTTATGTAAGATTTTCACCACAATCTATTGGCTCAAAAACGGGAATTATTAATATTAATGGCGGAGGAGCGAACGAAGTGAGTGTATCTGTAAGTGGAACCGGAATAAATTCATCTAGAATTACAATTGCTCAATTAAGAGCATTCTATACGTCAAATATGAAAATAACTTCATCGGCATATATTTCCGGAGTTGTGACTTCTGATGCTGCTAATAAAAATATAGGAACAGGTTCAGCGATTATTCAAGATGAAAGCGGTGCAGCTGTAAATGTATTTTTTGGAGGTACAGTATTTTACAACCTGGGAGATTCCATATTTTTAGATATTACAAACGATTCATTAATGAATTATAGGGGTAGTTTAGAATTAAAGAGACCAACTGGAAATCTTCCCCCCTCA
>CANGGD010000098.1 GCA_947453295.1 Chitinophagaceae bacterium
ACTGGCACTTCTGCAGCCATGGCCTCCAAAGCCGCTAATCCAAAACTCTCGTATTCGCTAGGCAATAAAAACAAATCGGCAATGGGAAGAATATCTTCTATCTGTTCTTGTTTACCAAGAAATTTAATTTCGCCACATTGATCACAAGAACGCGCAAACGCTTCTATATCATTTCTTTCAGGACCATCTCCTATCAAAAGTAATTTTGAAGGAATGCTCTTGTTGATGAGTACAAATGTTTTAACTACATCCATAACTCTTTTTAATTTTCTGAAATTAGAGGCATGAACAATTATCTTTTCATTATTAGGTGCGATTAATTTTTTAAATGCATCCACCGGTTTTTTATTGAATCTTTCAATATCAACGAAATTATGAATCACTTCAATGGGCTTGTTAATAACAAAATTCTTATACGTTTCTTCTTTAAGATTTTCGGAAACTGCTGTTAATATGTCGCTTTCTTCCATTGAAAATGTTACTACCGGACTGTAGGTTTTATCCTTACCAACTAAAGTAATATCTGTTCCATGCAAAGTTGTGATGAATGGTATATGCTTTCCTTGTTTTTGTAAAATTTGCTTTGCCATGTAAGCAGCTGCTGCATGTGGAATAGCATAATGCACATGCATTAAATCAATATCATTATTATTAACCACATCAACCATTGCGCTTGCCAATGCTGTTTCGTATGGAGGAAAATCAAATAACGGATAGGTAGGCACCCTCACCTCATGATAAAAAATATTTGCGTGGAATCCACTTAGTCTTACTGGCTGTTGATACGTAATAAAGTGAATATTATACCCTTTTTCAGCTAATGCCTTTCCAAGTTCTGTTGCCAACACTCCGCTTCCTCCGAAAGTAGGGTAACAAACAATTGCAATATTCATCTTAATAAATTTAAGTAATTATAGCATTTGCCAAATATTGGTGATGCTGATTTTTTTTAAACAATGCAAGTTAGTGTTTTTGCTATTATTTAATAATGACTATAATGGATTGTAATTTATTTAGGTTCCTGCATACAACAAGAAAATGGCAGGTAGTTTATGTAATTCTATTTTATTTTTTTTCCAATCTATAATTTTTTTTGTGAGGATTTTTTCATCCTCTCCGGTAATATTTACACCAATACACAACTGGGTAGCATGATTACAATGTTGTATTATACTCTCCAAAAGCTGATTATTTCTGTATGGTGTTTCAATAAATATTTTAGTGCTGTTGTTTTTTGCTGAACTCAATTCAAGTTCCTTTATTTTTTTTATTCTGTTGGTATTGTCTATTGGAAGATACCCCACAAATTCAAATTGCTGACCATTTAATCCGCTTGCCATTAAAGCTAATAATATTGAGCTAGGTCCAACAAGTGGTTTAATAATACAGTCCATTTCTTGTGCTACTCCTATTAATTGCTGGCCGGGGTCTGCTATACCAGGACAACCCGCTTCGCTTATAATCGCTATGTTTTTATTTGTTTTGATAGCAGTTCGAAATTGTGCAATTTGTTCTGCTTCAGCTTTATGTATGGTATGCCATTCAAAATCATCTATTACAATTGCAGGATCTAATAACTTTAGAAATCTTCTTGTAGTTCTTTCATTTTCAGCAAAAATCACTTGGCAATTCTTTACGGCATCTATTACATATACAGGAATGCAAGCTGTTGAAGACTCAGCAAGTAAGGATGGTATTAAATAAATGGTAGATTTTGTCAAGCAATAATATTTTTAATTTTAGCATTGTGTAAGCTTAGTGTTGCTGCAACAACAGCATAACTTGGTGCAAAAACCCAGCCAATGAAAGGAATAATATGTAACGCGTAAAACAACATACCATTACCAATTGCGAGTCCTCTGTGATGGGCAATCATTTCATAGCTCTTTGATTCATTTATGCCGTTTCTTTTATTGCTATAATCTAGCATTGAAAAACCAACATAATAACAATCCATAAAAATAAGTACTAACGGACAAACCCACCCTATTAATGGAATTAATGTAATAAAAATAAAAGTAAACATGTAAACTAATTGCCAGCCCATATTTCTTATAGCTACTTTAATTCCTCTCTCAACATCATTTAGTAACAAACTCATGTCAAATTTTAATTCAGTGCCATTTAATATTGATTCTGTTTTTTCACTTAAAAATGAAAATACTGGAGCCCCGATTATCATGAGAAAAAACCTATAAAATGAGAAACATATAAAGATTAATAATAAGTCTAAAAAAACCTTGCTAATGATAAAAAAGAAGCTTAACCAACTCGCTTCTAATTTATTCAGCCATTTGTTTAAATGCAATTCATCAATAATAAATTTTGTTGCATCATCATAAGCAGATAAAAAAACATGAAAGCCTACAAACAAAATAAAAGCATATACTATTCCGGGAATTATAATCCACTTCCATAAACGATGTTGACGTATAAACTGATGAGCTTGCCTATAAGATTGAAAGGATAATATTAATTCTTTTAACATCTACAATATTTATGCTCTTTTTTAATGCGGACTCGGACAAGGGATTCCTTTTTTAACTCTGTCTGTTTTTAGTAAAATTAACGAAACTTCCGCACCTCCTCTTGTATTTGTAATTGAATTGATTTTACTGATATTTATATCGTAACTCAACCCTATACTCAAATTTTGATAATCGAGACCAAGGTATGGTATCACAGCATCTTTTAAACGATAAGATGATCCAAAGCTAAAGCCAGCAGGCTTTTCGCCTTTGATGTTAATGCTAAAAGGCATGAATAAAAAACCGCCAAAAACTATCTCGCTAGAGGTATTCTGAAATTGATTTATTGCAGACAAACTAAGGGTCATAAATCTCCCAACAGGAAAACTTCCGCCAGCATGAATACTAGACCTTCCGGATAAATACCAATCATCTTTATTACCAGCAGAATTCCTAAAACTCAATTTGGGTTTATTTAAATGATACATTGAATATCCTAGATAGAGATTATTTTCTCCATTCGTTGATCCTGAAAATAATATTCCTGCATTAAGATCAAAATAATTTTTTTGAGAATTAATAGGATTTAAGGTTGAGAACTCTGCTGAGTTATCATTATAAAAACCATTTTGGTCGAGCTCATCTTCAAAATTCAATTTGCCTACATCAATACTTGTGCTAGCATAAGTAGCCTGAATGCCCATACCAATTGTGTTGTATTGAGTTTCATCAAATGCTTTCTGAAACGAACAGCTAACAGAACCGTAGTTCAACTTTAAAATATTATTGGCACTTGCATCCGAAAGGCCGGAAACGCCGATGGCCATGACATCCCCATCTTTTATATATTGTTGTAAAATTGGAAAGTCGAATGACAAACTAGTTGTTTCATATGCCTTTGGAATAGTAGGCCATTGTGTTTTATGATTAATAGACAACCTGTACAACCCATCAAACTTACCAGCCAGCGCAGGATTTAAAGTTAATGGAGATGTTAATGCCTGAGAGAAATGAGGGTCTTGTGCATTAACAACTGAATTCAAAAAAAAGAAAACAAGTACAATGATATTTTTTTTCATTTATCGAATTTGATTTAAAATCAAATGATTTTTTCTTATTTCAAGATACTTAATGAATCATCAGTAGGAAATAAGATAATTCCTATCAAAAATGATTGTCGACATTTTTAATGTTGCAGCTTCTCTCCAAATGCAAGATCTCCTGCATCACCCAAACCTGGAACAATGTAACCTTTTGACGTTATTTCATCATCAATATCACCACACCAAATTGTTACTTCTGGAAAAGCAGTATGAAGCTTTTCAATTCCATATTTGCAAGCAATAGCACAAACAACATGGATTTCGCTTGGTGAGCCAACAGCTTTAAGATGCTCGATTGTTTTTATTAAAGAAGCTCCAGTTGCTAACATTGGATCACTGATAATTAAAGTTCTGTTTTCCAAACTAGGACAACTCATATATTCCATACAAATTTCAAAACTACCATCAGCATTATGTTTTCTATATGCGCTTAAAAATGCATTATCTGCCTTATCAAAATAATTAAGCAGCCCATTATGCATTGGCAAGCCTGCGCGTAAGATGGTTGCTAATACTGGTTGTGATTGTAATCCGTGAGATTTCTTTTCTCCTAATGGAGTTTTGATTATTATTTCCTCAGAAGGCAATTGCTTGCTTATTTCATAACCAATGATTTCCCCTATCCTTTCTAAGTTTCTTCTGAAGCGCATTCTGTCATTCTGAATAGCTACATTTCTAATTTCATTAATCCAATTAGAAACCAAAGAATGATGTTTGCTTAAATTATTAATCATATCTAAAAATTATTTGACAAAAATAAACTATTAGAGGGTAGTTTAATGAATATTATGCTTTTTTATTGGTTGACTTAAGGCTTTAGACCTAACCAGTTTAATGCATTTTTACTTAAAAGCTTTTCTTTAAGCTGGGGATTGTAATTCATTTGTTCAATTAACAAACCAGGATGTTGTTCTCCTAATGGAAATGGATAGTCGCTGCCTACACAAATAGTATCCTCCCCCATAATATCCATGATGTATTCAAAAGCTCTTTCATGATGAACTAAACTATCGATCCAGAATTTTCCTATGTAATCTTTTGGATTGATTGGATTATCTATAGCCACTAAATCGGGTCTTACATTAAATCCGTGTTCAATTCTACCAATAGTGGCTGGGAAAGAACCTCCCCCATGAGCAAATGCCACTCTTAATTTGGGGAATCTTTCAAATACACCTCCAAAAATCATAGAACAAATTGCTCTGGATGTTTCTGCTGGCATACCCACCAACCAGGGAAGCCAATACTTCTGCATATCATTTTCTCCCATCATTTCCCAGGGATGAACAAATAATGCGCAGTTCAATTCTTCTGCTCTTTTATAAAAAGGAAAAAAGGATTCGTCGCTTAAATTTTTTCCATTAATATTTGTTCCAATTTCCAAGCCGGGCATTTTCAAATCCTGTACACAACGTTCCATCTCTTTAATTGCCAAATCAATGTCTTGCATAGGAACTGTACCCAATCCTATAAACCTTTGAGGATTTTTCAAAACTGTTTCTGCAATATGGTCATTTAAAAACATTGCTGTTTCTAGTCCATCTTTTGCTTTCGCCCAATAATTAAATAAAACAGGAATAGTAGAAAGCACTTGTATGTTTACGTTAGTACTGTCCATTTCTTTAATTCTTTCCTCTGCTATAAAACAATTATCACTTACTTCTCTAAATACCTTATCACCCTTCATCATACAAGCCTTACAATTTCGATGCTCCAGATGAATAAAATCTCCATACCCAAACTTTTTAACCCAATTGGGCATTGAAGCTGGCATTATATGGGTATGTATGTCGATTTTCATTTTTTATTTTTATATCGTTGTAAAGTCTTTTTTGGATTTATACATAACCGAAAGGAGTTACTAATTCTAGTGTTTGATACCTTCCTTATTTATCCCTTTCTAATTGGTGGTGCCATAACAGAACCGCATTTATTACAAGTGCGTTTGTGCTCATCTTCATAAAATCCATTCATAACAGGAGGCAATTGTTTTACAATATCTGAAACATGAAAAAACTCTTCATATAATTTTTCGCCGCAATTTTCACAATACCATAAAAAACCATCTTCTTCAACGGCTCTTACTTTTTCAATGACTAACCCAACTGTATTGGGTCCTCTTTGTGGAGAATGTGGAGTTTTAGGAGGTAAAAGAAACATGTCGCCCTCATTAATATGAATATCTTTTGCAACGCCATCATCAATTATCTTAACTACAATATCGCCTTCAATTTGATAGTACAATTCTTCACTTTCATTATAATGATAATCTTTTCTGGCATTAGGGCCTCCAACTACCATAACAATGAAATTTTCCGCGTCTTTATAAATACATTGATTTCCTACGGGAGGCTTTAAAAGGTCGCGATGTTCTTCTATCCATTTTTTTAGATTAAAAGGTGCTAAAATGGCCATGGTGATAAATTTAGTATTGAAAGATAAATTTTTTATCCAAAATTTCAATCAGAATAAGAAATAAAAATGATGTAAGATAATCATAGCGCAAAATTTATTTACCTTTAAGCCATGCTATTGAATATTCCATATACTTTGGAAAACTTTATAGGCGGAAATTTCGTCTTGCCTAAAAGCAACCAATTCATTGACAATATTAATCCTTCCACCAATGAGGTTTACGGCACAATCCCAAATAGTAATGAGGATGATGTTGAATGGGCAGTATCCGCTGCAAAAGCAGCATTCCCTTTATGGTCCAACACTGCTTCCGAAGTAAGATTTTCTATTCTGCAGAAAATAGCAGAACTGATACATGAAAATTTAGACGCTCTTGCTTTAGCAGAAACCAATGACAATGGAAAACCATTATGGCTAAGCAAAGAAGTTGATATTCCAAGAGCTTCTTCTAATTTTAGATTTTTTGCTACAGCAGCGATGCAATTTTCTTCCGAAAGTTATGCTAATCATAACCAATCTATTAATTATACCCTTCGTCAGCCAATTGGTATTGTTGGATGTATTTCTCCATGGAATTTACCACTTTATCTTTTTACCTGGAAAATAGCGCCTGCCTTAGCCGCCGGCAATTGTGTAATCGCAAAGCCTTCCGAAGTAACGCCTGTTTCTGCATTTTTACTCGCAAAGATTGCTAAAGAAGCCGGTCTGCCAGATGGGGTATTGAACATCATACATGGCGATGGATTTTCTTGCGGAGAAGCAATTGTAAAACATCCTTCTATAAAAGCTATTTCTTTTACCGGTAGTACAAAAGCTGGCGAAAGAATCGCATCAATTGCCGCCCCTATGTTTAAAAAACTTTCGCTTGAATTGGGAGGCAAAAATCCGAATATTATTTTTGCAGACTGTGATTTTGAAAAAATGATCACTAATACCATACGTTCTTCTTTTGGAAATCAAGGACAAATATGTTTATGCGGAAGTAGAATTTTGATTGAATCTTCGATTTATGAAAAATTCAAAAATGTTTTTGTAGCGATTGCAAAGAAACTAATTCCTGGTGACCCCTTATTGGAAAACTCGAAACAAGGCGCTATTGTTAGCAAAGTGCATTTTGAAAAAATATTAAATTGCATTGAAATAGCTAAAGCG
>CANGGD010000099.1 GCA_947453295.1 Chitinophagaceae bacterium
GATACAATTGGTCTCCACTCAAAATTAAAACATACTCAAACTCATTTTTTTTTATGTGTTTAAGTGATTGCCTCACTGCATCTGCAGTTCCTTGAAACCATCCAGGACTGTCTGGCGTTTGCTCGGCAGCTAATATATCAACAAAACCACTGCTGAAAATACTAAACTGATAGGTATTCTTGATGTGCTTATTTAAAGAAGCAGAGTTGTACTGTGTCAACACAAATATTCTATTAATACTACTATTTATGCAGTTGGATATGGGAATATCTACTAAACGATATTTTCCTGCAATAGGCACTGCTGGCTTGCTTCTTGTAGCTGTTAAAGGATAAAGTCTGGTGCCCGATCCTCCACCCAGAATAACTGAAATTAATTTTTTCCCGATCATATTTTAAATTGAATTATAAAGGTCTATATAATCTTTTGCACTTCGTTCCCAACTATGATTGATTCTTATCATTTTTTTTCTGAGTGAATTTACCTTATCACTAGATTGATACAAATCCAAAGCCCTTCCTATTGAATAAACAATATCTTCAACAGATGCATGATTAAAACAAATTCCAAACCCATTTTTATCCCCAAAATCAATCACTGTGTCATACAATCCACCTGTTCTTCTTACAATCGGAATAGTGCCATATCTTAATGCATACATCTGATTTAAACCACAAGGCTCTACTCTACTCGGCATTAATAAAAAATCGGCTCCTGCATACATTTGATGACTCAATGTTTCATTATACTCAATTTGAGAATGATAATACCCAACATGATCTTGTTTTATCTCTGAAATAGCCGACTCTATTGAAGCCTCTCCACTTCCTAATATTAAAAAATTAAATTGCTGTCCAAATTGTTGATATGCTTTTAATATTGAAGCTGGCAATAAATCGGCCGCTTTTTCACCCACCAATCTTCCAATAAAAATAAAAAGCGGAAGTGATTCATCAAAATGAAAATCGCTGCAAATTTTTTGCTTATTGATTTTTTTTCCTTCTATAAAAGTTTTAGAATTATACTTTTGTACAATTAATTTATCAGTCCTTGGATTCCAAAAATTATAATCTATCCCATTTAATATTCCTAAAGATTTAGCCGCTTCTTGTTTCATTAAATCCTCCAAGCCATTTGCTTGATGAACTAATTCTTTCATGTAGGTTGGACTAACCGTTGTTACTTTATCTGCACATTTTATTGCAGCAGCTAATGGATTGATGCAATTGCCCCATTCTAATAATCCGAGAAGCTCTTTATTAAATTGTGGAAATAAATTTATTTTTTCTAAAGACATCCATCCCTGATACTGTGCATTATGAATAGTAAGTACTGTTTTTATCATCGACAATTTTCTGTATTCAACACAATGCTTTATCATAAAAGGAATCAATCCGGCATGATAATCATGTACATGAATTATGTCTGGTAAATATTCATTGTTGTTTAACCAATGAATAACTGCCAATTGAAAAATAAGGAAGCGATCTGTATCATCTTCATAACCATAAATACTGGTTCTATCTAATATCCCAAAAACATCTACACAATACAATTCAAATCCTAAGACATTCTTAGTTTCTTTTATAATGGTAAAATCAATTGAGTTTTGACCAAATAAAAAACTTGCTTTATGAACAACATCCCAATGGTTGTTTTCAAGAAATCGTGTTCTATGCATGGGCATAATTACGCTAGCATTACAATGAAGTTCATTCTGATATTTGGGCAAAGCACCGACTACATCTGCCAATCCCCCAGCTTTTGCCATTGGAAAACATTCAGCACTAATATGTAGTATTTGCATTTAAAAAATTTAATTGAATAAATGATAGTTGGAAAGCAATCTCAAGTTATGGATTTTTAAAAAAAGGAGGTGCTAACAAAAAATTATTTTTTATTTACTTATAAAAAATCTCATTAATTTCAATATCTAAACCAATAACTATGTCAAATAACGAAAAAAATTCTTCAACATCCATTCCTACCAATTACGGAGCATTAGGCACTTTAGTAACTGTCTTTTTTTTCTGGGGATTTATAGCAGCTGGTAATAGTATTTTTATTCCTTTTTGTAAACATTATTTTCATTTAGATCAATTTCAAAGTCAGCTTATAGACTTTGCATTTTACACTGCTTATTATATTGGTGCCTTAGGCTTATTTGCCTACGGTTCATTTGGAGGAAAAGATTTAGTAGGGAAATGGGGATACAAAAAGAGTATCGTTTATGGCTTACTGTTTTCTGCAATAGGCGCAGCTGCCATGATCATTGCGGTTAATGCAAATACATTTGCTGGGATGCTCGTTGGATTATTTATTGTGGCTTTAGGTTTTTCTCTGCAACAAACAGCTGCTCAACCTTTCGCTATTTCATTAGGTGACCCTACAACAGGAACAAGCAGGGTAAATTTAGGTGGTGGCATCAATTCATTTGGAACAACAATTGGACCTATTGTAGTAGCATTAGCATTATTTGGAACTACCGCAGCAGTAACTGATAAACAAATTGCTGCATTGAGTTTAAGCAAAGTAATTGTTTTATACACTTGTGTTGGCGGACTATTTGTTGCAGCTGCTGCATTATTCCAATTTGCTAAAAAAGTTCCTTCTGGTATAATGGAAGAAGGAACAGAAAAAGCGAATAAGGCATTGTATATGTTAATCATCATGACCGGATTATTGATCATTATGTTCGCGCCTGTTTTTAATAGCTACAAAGTAGATTTATCAAAAGCATCTGAAGCAGATAAATTAGCGATGAATGCATATAGATTAAAATGGTTGATGGGTGCATTTGCAATTGTTGTTATTGGATTGTTCTTTGCAAATAGAAGTGCAGCCAATAATTCGGAGGGATGGGGAGCTATGAAATACCCTCAATTGGTTTTAGGGATGTTAGCCATTTTTGTTTATGTAGGCGTTGAAGTAGCCATTGGATCTAACTTAGGAGAGTTATTAAAAAATTCAGAATTTGGTGGTAAACAAGCATCCGAAGCCGCTCCTTATATTTCTATGTATTGGGGTAGTTTAATGATAGGCAGATGGACAGGAGCGGTATCGGCTTTCAGTTTTTCCAAAATAACTAAAATAGCATTACAAATCATTGTGCCACTTTTAGCATTTGGAGTGATTATTGGCGTAAATACAACTGCAGGTTATAATATGACTGAGTTATACTACTATATCATTTGTGTGTGTTTACAAATTGGCGCATTTTTCTTTAGTGGTGATAAACCTGCAAAAACTTTAATGGTATTTGGATTACTTGGCGTTGTAGCAATGATTATTGGAACACAAACAACTGGCACTATTGGAACCTACGCTTTGTTAAGCGGTGGATTATGTTGTTCAATTATGTGGCCTTGTATTTTCAATTTATCAATTGCAGGATTAGGCAAATACACAACACAAGGATCGGCATTTTTAATTATGATGATTTTAGGAGGCGGGATTATTCCTCCAATACAAGGTAAATTGGCAGATGTAACGGGAATACAGCAATCTTATTGGGTTGCAGTAGCCTGTTTTGGTTATCTTACTTTCTTTGCTATTGCAGTAAAAGGAATATTAAAGAAGCAAGGTATAAATTTTGATGAAGCTCAAACTGTTGGTGGGCACTAAACAATAAGTCAAAATTTAAAAGTCAAAAAGTGTATTCGATTTTTGATTTTTTAATTTTAAAGTAAAGACTTCAATGCATTTTTTTTAATTTTTAATTTTGACTTTTTAATTTTTATGGACAACAAATACGCAATTGGGGTTGATGTTGGCGGCACTACAACAAAATTTGGAATCGTAAATTCTAAAGGAGTGATCATTTCACAAAGTCGAATACCAAGTGGAGAGCATGAGTTTGTGGAAGATTTTATTCAAGAGCTTTACAATAAGTTAATGCCAATGGTTGAAGCGGTTGGGGGTAAAAAAAATATAAAGGGAATTGGCATGGGTGCACCTAATGGGAATATATATTCAGGCACCATTGAATACGCTCCAAATTTAAAATGGAAGGGTATCATACCCATGACAGATATAATTACACAAAAATTTAGCTTACCCTCAAAACTTACAAACGATGCTAATGCTGCGGCTGTTGGAGAAATGCTATACGGCTGCGCTAAAAACATGAAACACTTCATTACTATTACTTTGGGAACTGGAGTAGGTAGCGGAATAGTTATAGATGGCAAAATTGTTGTAGGGCATGATGGATTTGCTGGTGAGCTTGGCCACACTATAATTAGACCAGGTGGTCGTTTGCATAAAGGAACAGGTATGAAGGGTAGTTTAGAATCTTATGCTTCTGCAACTGGAGTTAGAGAAACTGCTATAGAATTGATTACTATGTATCCTCAAAAAGAAACACTCTTAAGAAATTATTCAATACATGAATTAACAAGTCAAATCGTTTATGAATGCGCAATGAAAGGAGATGCTATTGCAAACGAAATTTTCGAATTTACAGGACAAATTTTAGGAGAATCGTTAGCTAATTTTGTGATGTTCTCTTCTCCTGAAGCTATCGTTTTATTTGGAGGTTTAACCAAAGCAGGAAATTTATTATTGCATCCAACCAGAAAACACATGGAGGCAAATCTTTTACCCATCTTTAAAAACAAAGTAAAAATAATATTCAGCGAATTGAAAGAATCGGATGCTGCTATTTTAGGTGCAAGTGCATTGATTTGGTAAAAATTAAATCGAAGCTTTTTCTTGTTCCCATTTGTCTCTTCCCCACCCTACAATGACATGCTTTTCACTATGATATGAAGATCGTACCAAAGGTCCACTCTCCACATAATCTAACCCGATTTGATACCCTATTTCGCGATATTCTGCAAATTCATCCGGATGAATAAATCTGTCTACTGGTAAATGTTTTTTTGTTGGTTGAAGATATTGTCCAATGGTTACTACATCTACCCCACTGTTATATAAATCGTGTAGCGTTTTAACCACTTCTTCCTTCGACTCTCCTAACCCAAGCATGATGCCGCTTTTTGTGCGCATTCCCCCATCCTTTAAAATTTTTAAAGTCTCCATGCTCTGCCAGTATTTTGCTTGAATTCTAACTTGACGCGTTAATCTTTCAGTAGTTTCAATATTATGGCTCACCACTTCTGGTGCAGCATCAATTATTCTTTGGATTTGTTCTTTATTCGATTTGAAATCCGGAATTAATGTTTCGAGGGTTGTTTCTGGATTAAGTGCTTTTACAGCCTTAATAGTATTATACCAAATAATGCTGCCGGCATCCTTCAATTCATCTCTGTCTACAGATGTAATTACTGCATGTTTTACTTTCATTAAATGAATAGCTTCGGCTACGCGTTGTGGTTCATCCCAATCAACAGGATCTGGTCTGCCAGTAGCCACAGCACAAAATCCACAACTTCTGGTACAGATGTTTCCTAAAATCATAAAAGTTGCAGTGCCTGCACCCCAGCATTCTCCCATATTTGGACAATTCCCGCTCTCGCATATGGTGTGTAGCTTATGTGTATCTACCAAATTGCGAACATGCTTGTATTCTTCCCCAATAGGCAATTTAACTCTGAGCCAATTAGGCTTTTTTATTTTGACTTCCGTTTGATCTGTTGTTGTGTTGCAAGACATTGGATATTTTTATTAAAATTGTAAACACTATTTTCTTCTTCCAAATAAAACAGAAACATAAGCTCCTATAAAATATTCTTGTTTGAAATTCAAAAGTTGAGGGATTTTCTTGGTGTAGTATTCTGCATTGAGACCTATTTCTAGCGCACTAATCACTTCATTAAATCTTCCATAATCAAAACGAAGCGAAGGTTTAACATAGATACCAGGGATCCAATTTAATTGATTCCATCCTTGACTAAAAGAGGGAGCACCTATCAAATAAGCAGAATCAAGAAAGTAATTAATATTAAGATCTGAAAATTTAACAAGTGCGATTTCCCCATTAGTTTTTTCAAATTGTACATAATAGGGTTTTAATAATGCTAGAGATAAGCCACCGCCAAAATTTACAGTGATATTCACTCCATTTTTATTTCCTTTATTTCCTAAAAGTATTTGTTGTTGATAACCTATTTTAATAGGATAAAAATAATTTAATTTGCCAAATACAAAAGGTGTAGAAATATCAAAATCGGTTTTGTATTTTTCTTCTTTTAAATGTTTTCTCTCCGCAATTTCCAATTGAAAAAGCGAACTCTTTCTTGAAGATTTAGTTACACCATATTCAATGAATCCGCCGTACCCATCAGAAATAAATTTAAAGCCAGCCAAAAAATGTCTTTTGCTTTTTATTATTCCCTCTTCATCTGATTTCAGTAATGAATCAATCTGCTGTTTTTTAATTTCCTTTCTGCTTAATTTTATAGATGAAGCATCTTGAGCAAATGACGATTGTGTCATCATTATACAAAATAGTAAAATTAAACTTTTCTTCATTTGTTGATTTTGCTTAAGTAAATTTATGTAAAAGTACAATCTTGCCGGCTAAGTTTAATTGATTACAATCAAGATATTTGTAGATTTATTGTATATAACCGTAAAAAACAAAATTTATGACAAGCACTATAGTATATAAAGGAGATTTAAGATGTGAATGCAAACATCTGCAAAGTGGCACTATTATTGAAACTGACGCCCCAACTGATAATAGAGGTAAAGGCGAAAAATTCAGTCCAACTGATTTGCTATGTATTTCATTAGCTACTTGTATCATGACCACTATGGGTATAAAAGCTATGGATTTATCTGTTGATTTGAGTGAATCAGGAATGAGCGTAACGAAACATATGATAAGTGACCCTCGCAGAGTTGGAAAAATAGAGATAATACTTAATTTAATTTCAAGAAATTTAAGTGAAAAAGACAAAATAATTCTTGA
>CANGGD010000100.1 GCA_947453295.1 Chitinophagaceae bacterium
GTGATTATTTGTATTGTGAAAATACAATACACCCACGTGCATTAAAATTATTTACTCTTTCAATTAACGATTATAAGTTCTTGTATGAGGATACGAGTAATATTGAGTTTAGATTAGAACCGGTTGATAAAATAAATGAGTTTATTTCAATTAAGTGGAAGAATAATCGATAAATTAAAATAATTTTATTGTGATTGGTTAAATTACAAGCCAATGTTAATCCCTCTCATCATAGGAAAAAACAGTAATGGCGAAAATCAAACTATTGATTTATCCAATACCCCACTTTTGATGATTTCGTATTGTGAAGAAGAGCAATTAGCAAATATCTTTTCTCAATTACAGTCTCTTACTTATCCATTCAAAAAAAATGATTATTATATTTCTTCAAAGAGAAAATTCGATGGATGGAAATTAAATAATCACAATGCATTTACCTTCTTCAAAGACGAACCTGAGGAAGGAAATGTAAAATCGAGAGTAAAATTATTAAATGATGAAATATCCAATAGAGAACGAATTCTGAAAAAGAAAAAAATAACTGATTTTAAAAGATATTATTCATTTGTTTTATCATTCTATTATCTTATTAAGTCTTTTAGACCATATTTTGTTGATTATTTTGCCAATAGCCAAAAATTCATTTTCAGTAAAAGTATCAGTTTTTGCATTATTACACCAATAGCAAGATAAAACAAGGTTATCAATATTTAAATATGATAAGGTAGATACCTTTCTGTCAATTTCAAGAACTTTACCACGCTGGGGAAACCTTTTGTTAACATAATCAGGCATAACTCTTAAAGCATCCAAATCAACCTCAGATAAACTACAATAATGACATTTCTTTTCAGATGAAGTATACCACAAATAAATTGAAAAGATATATTCTGGTGTTATAACAAGATCAATCTCTTCATTTTTTGAGAATTGTTTCAATTTTGATTCTAATTTATTTTTCAAATCTTGAATATTTTTGTATTCGCTAGATTTATACCATATTTGAATTTCTTTAGACAAAGACTTATATGTTTTTTGAAGAGATGGCACGCTTTCTTTATCAAATATTTTTCTTTTAAAAAATTCTTCTTTATTCATAAAAATAAATTTGTGCAGAGGGAAGGATTCGAACCTTCATGGGATTTTTGGATTATGAACTGTGCACAATTCACAAATTACTAAATGGTCCCGTCCAACTTATAATTGGGTGCGTCTTCCACTCGTCAGTTTTTTTCGCCACCTCTGCAATGAGTATTATTTAAAATTACTAAAATCAAAATAATATAGAAGGTTTTTTATAAACCCGATTTTAGGTAGAAAAGCTTCAAATTTTGCTGCACAAATAAAAAGAGTGCCATCTTCTTTATTTTCATCACATAAAGAAAAATTTAAAATGAAGCCATTTTAAGCCAAATCAACTATTTGAATACATAAAGAATCAAGCTCATTGTTATTTTCAATTAGTATTTTTCAAATTCAAATATAAAAAACAAATCTTCCACTTCAGTTTTCTGTTTCTGTTTTTACAACTTCATCTGAATCTGTCAATTCAATCAAATTGAGTTTCCCTTTGTATATCATGTTCATAATTTTGATTTCGTTAATACTAATATCAAAAGTTGTCTATTTGTATCTATCTTATCCCCCAATGGTGTGCAATAATTACCATTGCCATGGTGTCGAGTTTGCAATAATTCAAAAGCTGGTTTTTTATCTCTTCTTTTTGTTTATCATTAAGTAAATAATCAAAGCGTATGCGCAGATAAGCTCTCATTGCATCAGTTCCCCCATTAACTACATCATCTTCTGCATCATCCTCCGAAATGGCAACCAACGTATCATAAGGATCTATTACGGCACCAAGCAAATCTGTTGCAGCATAATCTTTAAAAAAGGAAACATTATGTAAATATGGATTATGGTTCCATATTGCTGGCAGTACTTTTTTAATAGAAGTTCTACCCTTCATGTAAGGATGAAAATAATGATCCCTTGTCATCCTGTTCATGTCAATCAAACGCCCTTCCCTATTCAAATTCGAATCATGTGTAATGTTAGTAATCCATTGACTTAACACTTCATTTTCATAGCTAAACAATTCCATCTGATTTAATATACCTCTTAAAACAGTATTCTCATGAGTAGCCCACATGAACGGAGTACCCGAGTTCCCAATCAAATTCATCAATGATTCAGCAAATTCAAAATTGGGGAATTCATTTCCTGTATGAATCCATTCTTTATGTTCAGGCTCTGCTCCCGGATATTTTATAGTATGACAACTCCACTGAAATGCAATCAATTCATAAGGTCTCATTCCTTTATGAAAGGGCATTGCTCCAGTATAGGTTTCAAAATCGATAAAATGTAAAGGATATTTAAATTCTCCACTACTGGATTTTAATTCATTAGAAATCCATTCTTTGTTGCTTCTGGTATTCTCCAATTGAATCAATTGTCTTGTTCCTCTGCTTCCCAACTCCCCTTTTTTATTTTTCAATCTTTCAACATCTATATCCCAAAGAGATGCTTTTTGTTGCTCTATTAATTCATCAAAATAAAATCCACTTTTATAATGTCCAATTGCGTTGCCAAAATACAAATCAAAAATATGATCTTTTTCGTTTGATAAACTGCCCCAGCATTCTTTATACCCATTTGGTAAATTATCCCCGGAGTTAAATTCACAACCCTTGCAATTTTTATTGATTTGATAATGCGTTGAATTAATTCCATTATTTAGAATTTCCAAAAATAGATTGGCTCTGTTTTTAATGATGGGCTGTAGTTGAATAACATCATTGGTTACAGGCATGTAATCTAAAATACCATCATTAAGTAATTCATCAATATACTTTTTTCTATCAGCATGATTTTCGTAATTAAATACCACTTCAGGTTTATTAAATTTTGGTTTTTGTTGAGTGATGATTTCCTTTATCTCCTTATTAGAATCTATACCTGGCTTAATACTGAACCATCCAGCCAATCCATCTATTTGAGTTCTCTTTGCTTTGTCGGGCATTAATAATGAACACTCCACTTCAAATTGAGGATAGGCTTCGGTTAAAACCAAAAATTGATACGCAACGTCCTCAATATATTTTTCTAATTTCTTTTTTTGTCTCGATTCATCTTCTTCAGTGTGGTGAGATTTCGCCTTTACTTCAATCAGACGAAGTTTATTACCTGTTTTCTTTAGGACATCTATTCTGATAATTTTTTGACCAGCCTGAATAGCGGCTTCAAACAATGTACAATTTTCATTCTCGAGATGCTCCTTTGTCTTAGCAACACTCTCATTAGTAGAACCTGTGATTTCAACACCCTCCGGAAACAGCAAATTAGCCATGTGGCCGACTATATAACCACCCTGAGCAAGCATCTCCATATACTCATTGGTATCATTTGAAGTAGGATACTTTGCTTTTTTATATACCAGCTTTTTCGAACAAGTTGATGCTAACTGAAAATCAGATTTTGAAAGTGTTTGCATTAAAAAGATTTTGAAGTAAATTTATTGATAAAATATTTATATAATAAGTAAATAATTAATTTACACAAATATTGGAAATGAGATTGTACTCTTTTTACAATTTGAAAATTTATTTTAAAACATGCCTAATATTAAAAACTTAACTGGTAAATCAGGAGCTAGTGCAGAAAGACTTGTAATTATGGATGAATTAATCAGTAAGGCATCTTCTGTAAAACCAATCCCTAAAGAAGTTCTTTTTAAAAAAGTAAACCAAAAACTTAAAACAAAAATTGGAAAGGAACGTTTCAATCAAGATATTGGAGAGTTAAGAAATGAATTGGATGAATACTCAAGAACAAATGGAATTGAAGTTTTTTTAATTAACATAAGAAACATAGGATACTATTATTCCTTGAAAGGTTTTAAACGCTATAATAATATTGATGAAGACGATAAAAATCTGTTACTATACGCTAATAGCTTGTTCGATGTTTTCAGCGGAACTCCACTTTATCAGAAATTCAATACTGTTGTAAAAAGGCTGATTGATGAAAGTTTAACCATTGAAAAAAAGAATGAAGACCTCCCTAAAAATATTGTGCAAATTGACAAGGGAATCCATTTAAAAAGCAAAGAGTGGTTGCCCCAAATTTTAGATGCAATTTTACAAAAGCAATGCCTTGATGTATTGTATACGAATGCCCAAAAAATAACCCAAAAAAAACATCTTTGTCCTTATGTTATTAAGCAGTACAACAATAAATGGCATATGGTAGCATACGATCACACAACTACTCGACCCGAAAAAACAAATGTTTTTACTCTGGATAATATTGACAGCATTGATTTAAGCAATAGGCCTTACATTATTGATGAAAATTTTAACGCAGAAGACTACTTCAAATATTGCCTGGGTATTTGGCACGAACATAAAGAGAAGCCAATTAAAGTTGAGCTTGAGTTTTTAGAGAAGACAATTTTTAATAGCATCATTAATAACCCAATACATCATTCTCAAACACATCGTTTAAATAAGCCTCAAACAAAACTTACAGTAACGATTGAAGTGTTCGAATCACCGGAATTAATGCGATTGATTAATAGTTATGGTAGTTCTGTGAAAGTATTGGAGCCTATATCATTGGTGGATAAGGTGAAGGAGAATGGGAAGAATGTTATAAATTTGTATAAATAATTAATATATGAATCAACATGGAGAAGTAGCAATAGGCACTTATAGTTTACTAATTCAAAATGAAAAATCAATTAGTCCAGAAGAAGCATGGTTAATAACTGCAAAAACATTCAATATTAATTCCAATAAGCATGATTGTCCAAGAAATGCATTTTTAGGATTATATGAATCCAAATTATTGCTAAATATTAGTACACAACCAATAATAACAAGAACAATAAACAATAAATATTATGCTTTAGTTGCTGTACAAATACTATTAAGTGATGGTAGAATTTCAAAAAATAGTCTGCTTAATAAAATGAATGAAATTATTGGCTTTCACAGGACTCAATATGGAGATGTTGCAGATGTTGTCTTAGCCCTATGGGATGCAAAATATATTATCAAAGAAATTGATCTTTCAGAAGAAATTGAAAGATTAAGAAAAAACATTGAAGAAAAAGAAAAACTAAGAAAAAAAATAAATCCCTCTATTGATGACTTATTGGGCGATTTAGATATTTAGGGTTACATGTAAATAATTTCTGCTTCAGTGTTATATTGCTTAAACTTTGTTGGTTATATTAACAACTTTAAAATCTTTTCAAGATTTTTGAATATTCCATTCAAATGATTTTTGTCTCAAGATCATTTTTTCCATTTCTTTAATTTCTTCATCACTCTTATTTGTCATTTTATAAATACCAACAAGAACATTGTCCAACGAATTTATTATTGAATTTATATGACAATTTGTAGCTTGTCCATCTATTAAACAATTATATGCAGTAATCTTTCCATATTCATTAAATCTATCCTTAAATGTTTTTCTACTTCTTCCAATATATTTAATCTTATTGTCAATAATATAACAATAAATTCCTTTGTCTGTATGAAATTGGTCTATCTCATAAATACAAAATTTGGCATCACCATATTTATTTAAATATAATTTATAATCAGAATTATTTTCACTTTTTAGTTTCAACAAAAATTCTCCAAGTTTTAAATTTAGCAGACTTGAATATTTGATTAAATGACCGGAAGATATTTTATGTAGTCGATTTTTTTTATCTTCTTTTGCTTTTTCTAGTGAGTACTTGAGTGTTTGTTTATTATTTAGAAATATATTTTCTAAATCTCTTTGAATAATCCTTACAGGTATTAGTTCAAATTTTATGACTGTATTTTCTATTATTAATTCCATATTTCAGATTCTATTTTTTATTGAAAACTATTGACTGCAAATTGCCATTTTTTTTCTATTCTCTTTTTTCAAACTTTGTTTTCTTCTTGGCAAGTTTTTAATTACTTTTTTTTAATTGCCCATTGTATTATGTTATGATTTGTAGTTTGTTTAAACTAGCGCAAAATGTATTTATGCTGCGGTATTGGGGAACTTCGGAGAACGTCACATTCAAACTACTATATCAAAACGTATTTATGATTATGCATATTTAAGTTTTGCCAATTAATTGTGTAGTTGTTTGATATTGAAATGCCTGGAAATTTTAGTGCTCTGTCAGCTTTTATTGCTTTTCTACTAGCGTCCCAGTTTAGAAAAGAACCTTGAACCACCTGTCTTCCTTGATGTATTGAAAATGGACCATATTGCACGTCAGCTCTTGGTTGATTTAAATATGTAAGATCGTTAGTTATGAATAAAACAATCCCTAAATTATTTAAGCTGAATGTTTCTTGGAATATTTCGATTCTTTTAATGTCTTTCCAAAAACTATAACACCCTTCATTTTGTGCCCCTTGATTAGCTAACTCAACATTTGTCTGTGAACCAAAAACATGATGTGGAAAAATTTGTCGTTGAGTTTTATACTTAATTTCAATGGGTATGAAATCATTGTCAATTCGAACTACTATGTCAACTGAAATTTTTTTGTCATTATTCCATGGGTAATTAGGAATTAATTGTCTGCTCACATAATATTCAACAAATATGTCGTCATATACTCCTGTATTCAAAAGATACTTA
>CANGGD010000101.1 GCA_947453295.1 Chitinophagaceae bacterium
AAGAAAGAACATTTAGTCATGGATGTATTAGATTAGAAAATGCATATAGACTAGCAAAATATATTTTACAGAAAGAAAATAATTGGAATGAAAAATTAGTTGATTCGATGTTGATTGAAAACAAAGAAAAAACTATTGATTTAAAACAAAAATTGCCTATTTACATTACTTATTTTACTACATGGGTGAATGAAGAAAATCAAATATTGTTTGCAAATGATGTGTATAATTTACAATCAGTAAAATCTAATTGAAGGGTTAGATCTTTCCATATATAATTCTAGAAAAATTAGAATCTTATTGAGCTATATGTTATCTGTTTCTTGGGTCAAATCTTGGCCTATTGTTTGGACCGTTTGAAGGGCGGGCAGTACTTCTTTCCTCAGCTTCTTTAATTACTAATGGTTTTTTTCCTAAAGAGATGTCATTTAAGTGTTCAATTGCCTCAAGACCATCTTCTCGTTTTTCCATTTCTACAAATGCGAATCCTTTGCTTTTCCCTGTCTCTTTATCCATTACTACTTTAGCGGATATTACGGCGCCAAATTTTTCAAATATTTCTTCTAATTCAGCGTCATCCAAATCGTAGGGTAATCCCGCAACAAAAAGTTTCATCTATATAAATTTTAGTGAAATTAATTAAATTATCTATCCTTCTTATCCATTTGTAAAAATATTTTTTTTTAATACTTGATTTATATCCTATTACTTTATTATTTCTTAACATTGCCAAAAAATTATTTTTATGGAAACTACAAAATTATCCAAAGGAGAAATACACACATCTAAAGGCATTCTTCAATTTGAATTGTATGATGATGATGCCCCAATAACAGTTGAAAATTTTAAAAAATTGATCAACGCTGGTTATTATGACGGTTTGACTTTTCATAGAGTTATTCCTGAGTTTGTTATTCAGGGAGGCTGTCCAGATGGATCTGGTGCGGGTGGTCCGGGCTATTCTATCCCATGTGAAACTAAAGGAGTTAAACAAATTCATGACAGAGGCGTTTTCTCTATGGCGCATAGAGGATTAAATACAGGTGGTTCTCAATTTTTTATTTGTCATAACAGACAAAATACAAAACATCTAGATGGTGTTCATACTTGTTTTGGAAAAGTGTTGAATGGATTAGATATTATCGATCAAATTGAAGCTGGAGATAAGATGAACAAAGTAATTATGATTGATTAAATAAAGCCAATGATAAATTCAATAAACGATTTTAAATCTGTTTTTTTTATTGGAGTCGCAGGTACAGGTATGAGCGCTATTGCACAATATCTTTCTGGTATTGGTAAAACTGTAAGTGGAAGTGATCGTTATTTCAATGAAGGTGAAGTAACAGATATTCAAACCAAATTATCAGCCTGCGGAATTTCTTGTTTTCTTCAAAATGGAGAAGGTGTTAATGATCAAATTGATTTAATTGTAGTATCTACTGCAATTGAGGATACGGTTTTTGAAGTTCAAAAAGCCAAATCATTAAATATTCCAATCATAAAAAGAAGCGAACTACTTGCTCTGATTGCAAAAAGTAAAAAAACTATTGCAGTGGCAGGTACATCTGGTAAAAGTACCACCAGTGCTATGCTTTTCGATATTTTACAAAAGGCGAATTTTGAACCAAGCATCATAAGTGGTGCCGGATTAGTTAGTATTATTAAGGAAAATAAAATTGGTAATGCTCATGTTGGTGCAGGAGAATGGCTTATTATTGAGGCTGATGAAAGCGATGGTTCAATTGTTCAATATTCTCCTTTTATAGGATTGCTGTTAAACATTGATAAAGATCATCAAGAAATTGATGAGCTCATTTCAATATTTAATATTTTTAAATCTAACTCAACACATTTTATTGTTAATCAAAATAATCTCTTAGCAAAAGAATTATCAGTAGATTCATTGAATGATTTTTCAACCATTCTCGAAAACAATACAAGATATTTCGCTTCTGATTTTTTTCAATCTGGATTAACCATTCAATTTACAATTGATACGGTTCCTTTTAAATTAAATACCGTTGGAAGGCATAACATGGAGAATGCTTTAGCGGCAGTAGCTGTTGCTAACCAAATTGGAATATCATTAGAAATTTGTGCAGATGCGCTTTTGCAGTACGAAGGTATATATAGAAGACATCAAATACTCGGTCAAAAAAATGGCATGTATGTTATTGATGATTATGCCCACAATCCAGTAAAATGTGCTTCATCTATTGAGGCTTGTCAGGCTATTGCTCCTAAAGTTATTGCATGGTTTCAGCCTCACGGATATGGCCCCACTAGATTTTTAAAAAATGATTTCATTGCTGAATTTTCAAAAATACTCAGGCAAGAGGATGAATTGTGGATGAGTGAAATCTTTTATGCTGGAGGAACCGCAACTAAAGATATTTCTGCTAATGATTTAATTCAGGAAATTAAACAAGCTGGTAAAAATGCATATTTTGTTGAGAATAGAAATGATGTATTAAATGCAATGAGAGCTCATTTTACAGAAGATTGTGTTTTATTATTGATGGGCGCCAGAGATCCAAGCTTAGAATCATTTGCAATGGATCTTTACAATAAAATATAATTTCAATTGCTATGTCAATACTCATAAAAAATATCGGCGGCCTTGTTAATTGCAGAACTGAATATCATTTACTGAGAGGCAAGGAGTTGTCATCTTTACCAACTCTTTCAAATGCCTATCTTATAATTAATGATGGAATTATTGAGGAGTATGGCGAGATGTCTTCATTTCAAAAAAAGGAAATTGATTTTAAACATGTACATGATGCTAGTGGTAAATTTATTTTGCCTACCTGGTGCGATAGTCACACCCATATTGTAAATGCAGGCACAAGAGAAAATGAGTTTATTGATAAAATCAATGGGTTAACCTATACTGATATTGCTGAGAAGGGCGGAGGAATATTAAATTCAGCGAATAAGTTACAAAACGCTTCAGAAGATCAATTGTTTTTGGATGCTTGGAATAGGATAGAAGAATTAAAGAAATTGGGGACAGGTGCAATTGAAATTAAAAGTGGTTATGGATTAACCGTGGAGTCGGAATTAAAAATGTTGAGAGTAATAAAGAAGTTAAAAGAAAAATCTTCCATTTCAATAAAATCAACTTTTCTTGGTGCGCATGCTTTCCCATCAGCATATAAAGAAAATCACGAAGCCTATATTTCTTTGATCATTAATGAAATGCTTCCTGTTATTGCTAAGGATAAACTGGCTGATTATATTGATGTGTTTTGTGAGCAAGGATTTTTTTCTCCAAATGAAATGGAGTTGATTTGCCAAGAAGGAATGAAATATGGCTTGAAGCCCAAATTGCATATTAATCAATTGTCAAGCATTGGTGGCATTCAAACCGCAATTAATTTAAATGCTTTATCTGTTGATCATTTAGAAACAATGACAGAAACAGATATTAATGATTTGTCGAATTCTAATACCATTGGTACTCTATTGCCAACTGCAGCCTTCTTTTTAAGAATGCCTTATCAACCGGCAAGAAAATTGATTGAGGCAGGATGCGCTATTTCTTTAGCTTCTGATTTTAATCCAGGTTCTTCTCCAAGTGGGAACATGAATTTTGTTATTACATTAAGTTGTATTCAAATGAAAATGTTGCCCGAAGAAGCAATTAATGCGGCAACAATCAATGCTTCCTATGCAATGGATCTTCAAGATTCTTTGGGTTCAATTACAGTAGGAAAAAAAGCAAATTTTATCTTTACAAAACCAATACGTTCTATTTCACTTCTTCCATATTCATTTGGTAGCAATTTAATTGACCAAGTGATGATTAATGGAGAATTTATTAACTAGAAAATTTATCTGCAATGCAACAATTAATTGAATGTGTACCTAATTTTTCTGAAGGGAATGATTTAAATATCATCAAACAAATTACCAACGAAATTGAATCTGTTGATGGAGTTAAGCTATTAAATGTAGATCCGGGTAAGGCTACCAATAGAACTGTTGTTACTTTTGTTGGGAATCCCAATGCTGTTGTAGAAGCAGCTTTTAAAGCCATTAAAAAGGCGGGAGAATTAATTGATATGAGTAAACATAAAGGTGCTCACCCAAGAATGGGCGCTACAGATGTTTGTCCGCTTATTCCCATTGCAAATATTTCAATGGAAGAAACTGCTCAATATGCTAAAATTTTAGCTCAGAAAGTAGGTGAAGATTTATCCATTCCGGTTTATTTATATGAAGCTGCACAAGAAAATAAAAACAGAAGTAATTTATCCATAATTAGAGCAGGGGAGTATGAAGGATTTTCAAAAAAGATTTTAATGCCAGAATGGAAGCCAGATTTTGGTCCTGCTGTTTTTGATATTAAAAGAGGTGCCACGGTTATCGGTGCACGCGATTTTTTAGTGGCTTATAATATCAACTTAAATACAACTTCAACAAGAAGAGCCAATGCTGTTGCTTTTGATATAAGAGAAGCAGGCAGAACAAAAAAGGAAAATGGTAAAGTTGTGAAAGATGATTCTGGAAATCCAATTACCATTCCAGGAAGTTTAAAATGTGTAAAAGCAATTGGTTGGTTTATTGAAGAATATGGCATCGCCCAAATTTCTATTAATTTAACCAATATCAATGTAACTCCAGTTCATATTGCTTTTGATGAAGCTTGTAAAAAAGCCAATGAACGTGGATTAAGGGTTACCGGTAGTGAAATAGTTGGCTTAATTCCTTTGAAAGCAATGTTAGATGCAGGCAAATATTTTTTATTAAAACAACAGCGTTCCATTGGAGTAAGTGAAAAAGAATTAATTAAAATTGCTATCAAATCTATGGGCTTAGATGAATTATGTTCATTTAAACCTGAAGAAAGAATTATTGAATATTTGTTGAATGAGGATAAAAAGAAAAAACTTGTTGATTTTAATTTAAATGATTTTGCTGATGAAACTGCTAGTGAAAGTCCGGCTCCAGGCGGCGGATCTATTGCAGCATATGTTGGTAGTTTAGGAATTTCATTAGCAACAATGGTTGCAAATTTATCTTCCCATAAACAAGGATGGGATGATCGTTGGGAAGAATTTAGTAACTGGGCTGATAAAGGACAACAACTTAAAAATGAATTATTAAAATTAGTTGATGAAGATACTTTAGCCTTCAATCAGATTATGTCTGCCTATTCATTGCCTAAATCAAATGAGGATGAAAAACTTATTAGAACAAAAGCAATTCAAGACGCAACTAAATATGCCATTGAGGTGCCTTTTAAAGTAATGGAGTTGTCTTTTCAAAGCATGGAAATTATTCTAAAAATGGCAGAAATTGGAAATCCTAATTCCATTTCTGATGCTGGTGTTGGGGCATTATGTGCAAGAACTGCGGTGATGGGGGCATTTATGAATGTAAAAATCAATCTTAAAGATTTTAATGATAAAATATTTAGAAACGATTTAATTAATAAAGGCAAATTGATTGAAGAGAACACTATTGCATTAGAAAATGATATTTTAAAAATCGTTGAAAGACATTTGATTTCAGAATAAAATATAAGATCAACCAAAAATCCTTATTTTTATCTATAATTAAACCCGTAACAAACTTTAACATGAGAAATATATTTATTGTTTTTGCTTTTTTTCTTTTTTCTGCTTGTACAAAAAATACGAATGTTGTTGATACAACAAAACCGGTTGATCAACCCGTAAAACTGCCACCAGTAGTTATTCCAAGTACTACAATTGATAGCATGCTTGTGCTTGGTAATCCTAGTAGTGCAACTAACAATCTATATGATTATGCTAATTTCTTTTTAAATGAAGGGTATTATTATGTTTCATACAATAGAGATTTAGCTAGAGCCAATTGGGTTTCTTGGCATACTGAAACGTCTAGTTACGGAACAACTCCAAGACAAGACAATTTTCGCCCAAATAATGAACTCCCTTCAGGTTGGTACTTAGTAGATAATTCTAGTTATACTGGTTCTGGATTTGATAGAGGACATATGTGTCCTTCAATGGATAGAACCTCAAGTATTGATGCTAATTCCTCTACATTTCTAATGACAAATATTATTCCGCAAGGACCTAACTGTAATCAAGGAAGATGGGCACAATTAGAATTGTATTGCAAAACATTAGTTGATGCAGGTAATGAATTATATATATATAGTGGTGCATATGGCGAAGGAGGAACAGGTGATTTGGGATTTGCATCTTCTATTGATAATGGAAGAATTTCAGTTCCAGCTTATTTGTGGAAAATGATTGTTGTATTACCAAATGGTAATAATGACTTAGCAAGAATTAATAATTCAACAAGAATAATTACAGTAATGATGCCGAATGATAATACTGTAAATCTAGATTGGAAAAGTTTTAGAACCAGCGTTGATTTTATTGAAAGCCAAACTAATTATAATTTACTTTCAAAAGTCCCGCTTAATATACAAACTGTTGTTGAAGCAATTACAGATAATTTGTAATTAAATAAAAGAACAATTTTTAATAGTTTGAACCTACGTTTAAGAATCCTTGTGCTTTTCTGAGAGTATAGTTATCCTTTTTAAGTATTAATACTACGTACTTTCACTTAAAAAAAAAGAAAAACCACTCAATTTTCTGATTATAGTAATAATAAATGATGATTGTCGTTTGAAT
>CANGGD010000102.1 GCA_947453295.1 Chitinophagaceae bacterium
ATGTATTCATGGCATTTATGAAATCAAAAGGAAAAATTGGCGGACAACATAAATTCCCCAGGGTATTAAAAGGAAAAATGCTGGCTGATTGGCTCGCTTTTTTGTCACAACTCAGCAACTAATTTTTATTATTTATAAATACACAACATGCTTGAAGCAATTATATCAGGTTTGGTGCTAGGATTTGCATTAGTGTTTTCTGTTGGACCTGTTATTTTTACCATTCTTAAATTGAGAATTAATTATGGGTTTATAAGTGCCCTGTATTTTGTATTGGGGGTTTGGGTTAGTGATTTGATATGGATAATCATTGCCAATTTTTTCGGAGGATTACTAAATGAACTCATTAATTTAAAAAAAGAGCTAGGTATTTTTGGAAGTGTTTTTTTAATGGGACTCGGCATCTTTTATCTGTTTTTTAAAAAATATCATAGCAAGGAAGATATAGACAAAGGAATTAAAATCAATAGTACCACTCACATTAAACTATTCATAACCGGTTTTTTAATAAATACTTTAAACCCTGCTGTAATTGCGCTATGGCTAGCTGCGGCCGCAAAATCATTATCTAATACTTGGAATGAAAGGTTAGTTGTTTTCACTTTATGTTTATCGATAAATATAGTTGCAGATATTTTTAAAATAAAGCTAGCAGGCAAGCTTCGAGAAACGTTAACTGAAAAAAACATTTCGATTATTAATAAAATTTCCGGCTTATTATTTATAGGTTTTGGAATTGCTTTACTCCTAAGTGTTATTTAATTTCAACAATGGCTAGCAATAGAACATCAAATTTTTGGAAAAAGACACGAAAAATATTTTTATATCTTTTCATTTTTCAGTTTGTTTATATTTTGTTTTGTAAATGGATAAATCCACCTGTCACAATTACGCAATTAGTTAGTGTTATAGAAGGCGATGGATTACGCAGAGATTATATCGGCTTTGAGGAAATGAGTCCAAATATTAAATTGGCAGTAATGGCTTCAGAAGATCAACAATTTCCAGACCACGATGGGTTTGATATCCGAGCCATTAAGTTAGCTATGAAATACAATAAAAAACATCCTAATAAAACAAGAGGGGCGAGTACAATTAGTCAGCAAGTGGCAAAGAATGTTTTCTTATGGCAACATGGTGGATTTTTCAGAAAGGGATTGGAAGTGTATTTCACATTTATGATTGAATTGTTATGGAGCAAAGAAAGAATATTGGAAGCCTATTTAAATGTTGCAGAAATGGGCAGAGGCATTTATGGCGTTCAAGCTGCTTCCAGAATTTATTTTCATAAAGACGCCAATTACTTATCAGCCCGAGAAGCTGCAATGATAGCCGCCTGTTTGCCTAATCCTAAAAAGTTTACTGTAGTGCCTGCATCGAGATACGTTTCAATAAGATCAGGTAAAATTGTAAACCAAATGAACAATTTAAGAGGGGATACTGATATTGAAGCTTTAATTAAATAATTGCATGTATAGCTTTGATGGCTTTATCAAATCTTTGATCATAATCTCCATCAATTTCAACCCAAGGCACTTTCTGGTTAACCATTGCATCTTTATAATAATGAAATAATTTATGTCGAGTTTGCTCATCGGGGTATTCTCTTAATTCGTCCTGAACCCATAAGATATCGGGCTTGCAAAGTAAATACAAATCATACTGTCTGTGTACAATCTCATTTAATATCGTATTGTCACAAGCATTGAACACAAACTCACTCCAAACTTTCATCACATACATATCAGTATCGATAATCAATAACGAGGAACTGGTTTCTTCTAGTTTTTTTACTGCTTTTTCCTCGAGTTCCAATTGGCCCTGAGCAATTTTTATTAAATCTGCAAATGAATATTCTTTCCCGTTTTTTAATAAATATTCTCGTGCATATTCTTCTACCCAAATCGTTTTGTAATGCTCAGCTAATCTTTTACACAAGCTGCTTTTACCAGTAGATTCTGGTCCTATCACTACAATTTTTTTATGCTTTGTATTCATACTTATTAAATACCTGCTTGCTTAAATAGTTTTTATACTCTCTTTTTTCCAGGATTGATAACCAGATATTGCTAATCCTAAAAAAAGTATATACATCAACGTGAACAACATAAAGCCTTTGTAAAAATTAAGCGGTATAGCTACCAAATTTGAAAAAATCCAGCCAATCCAGTTTTCGATTTTTCTTTTTGCCATCCAATACATAGATGTTAATGCGGATGCGGCAACTAAAGAATCCATTCCTGGAGTGTTACTGTCAGTTAACTGAATCAACATCCAATAAATAATCCCCCATGAAATGATACCTAATAAAATACCCACTTTCAATTCATCTTTGCCACACCATGAAATCGGGAAAGCAACCGCTTCGTTTTTTTTCATAGACCAATTATACCAGCCATAAATACTCATTCCTAAATAGTATAAGTTTAAGATGCAATCTGCATATAAAGGTGGGCTTGACAAATAAAAATAAACATAGGCAGCCAGCACTACGCCAATAATTCCTGTAGGATAAACAAGGATTTTATTTTTTTTCGCATACCAAACACTAGCAATTTGAAAAATGGTACTAGTCCATTCTTGCCATTTGGTTGCAATTACATTTTCGTAAAAGGATGTAAAGATTTCTTGTGCGCTCATATTGAAAATACCCATGGTTTCGCCATGGGTATTGTATAATTTATTTTAGAATTTTATTCAGCTTCAGCTACAACTTCTTTTACTTCAGGTATCATTCTTTTCATCATACCTTCTATTCCTGCTTTTAAAGTAATCATTGAAGAAGGACATCCGCTACAACTTCCTTGTAACATTAAATTTACTTTGCCATCTTCAAAACTTTTAAACTGAATAGCGCCACCATCCATTTCTACTGCTGGCTTTACGTAATTTTCTAACAATTCTTTTATTCTTTTTACCACATCATTATCATCGGCACTAATTTCATTACTACTTTCTGATTTCATTTTGATCACTTCATCCTCGTTTACAACAGCTTTCCCTTCTTCTAAATAATCTTTTAGAAATTGCTTTACAGTTGGAATCATATCCTGCCAATCATCAGTTTCGGATGTTTTGGTAAGTGTCACAAAATTACTCGCTATAAACACTGCTTTTATAAATGGAAAACTAAAAAGTGCTTGAGCCAAAGGCGAAGGCATTGCACTTGATTCATCTGGAAAATCTATACTTTTTCCTGGATATAATAATTTATTGGCTACAAATTTCATTGTCTCCGGATTGGGAGTCATTTCTGTGTAAATACTAACAACGGGATTTCCTGTTTTTATCATAATCGTAAAATTAGAAGACAAAATTAACTGATAAAATTCATTTTGATTTTTATTAGTGGCATATTCAATCTGAAAAAGCCAACTTTTTCTTATTTCGGAAATTTATGCTCCAGCATCGACAATTCTTAATTTGGCATAATTTAACATGATTTTCTTTTCTCCATTTGAATCAAAAAGAATCGTTGCTATTGGATTATGGGCAGCTCCTTCTAATTTGGTTATTTGTCCATATCCGAACTTTTGATGTTCTATTTTTTGCCCGGCTTTGAGCTCCTTTGTGTCATTGGCCTCAAAATTTTCTGAAGGAACATGCTCTTTAGTTTCTACGCGCTTTGCGGGAATATTATATGTTGGTTTTGATGTTGATTGACTCGAAGTATTGGCTTGACCAAACCCTCTTTTCATTTTTTCATAAGCGGAAGATTGTCCCCATTGATTTTGATTGCTATTTCTAGAGCCGCTGGCTGTATAGCTTTTATCTAAATGTTCCTCATCAATTTCTTCTAAGAAACGACTAGGTTCGTTTAGCTGTCGTTGACCAAATTTATAACGTTCATTTGCGTAAGTGATAAAAAGTTTTGTCTTAGCTCTTGTAATGGCAACATAAAAAAGTCTGCGTTCTTCTTCCAAATCTTCTCTTGAGTGCATACTCATTGCGCTTGGAAAAAGAGTTTCTTCCAAACCAGCTAAAAATACAACAGGGAATTCCAGTCCTTTTGAAGCATGTATAGTCATTAACTTCACTGCATCGGCTGTTTCTTTATCATCTTCCGGATCAGTTAATAAAGAAATTTGTTGCAAATAGGCACCCATGGTTTTGTCACCTACTTCTCCATCTTCCTCATTCATTGGTGTTTCTGTGAATTCTTTAATCGAGTTTAATAATTCCTGCACATTTTCATAACGAGCCATCCCTTCAATCGACTTATCATTAAACAACTCTTTTACCATGTTGGAGCTTTTGCCAACAATGATGGCTAAGTCATAAGCATTCTTTTTGTTAAGTTCACTTTGAAACATTTTAATCATCGTTACAAATCCATCGATGGCTTCCAGTGTGCCACTTTTAAATCCATGCAAAGCCGCATTGCAAAGGATATCCCAAACGCTTACCTCTTTGGTGTTAGCGAACAAAACAAGTTTATCAATGGTCGTTTTTCCTATGCCTCTTACAGGGTAATTGATAACTCTTTTTAAAGCTTCTTCATCATTTGGATTAACTACCAATCTTAAATAGGCAATAAAATCTTTTACTTCTTTGCGTTGATAAAAACTCATGCCACCATAAATACGATACACAATCCCCATTCTTCTTAAGGATTCCTCAAAACTTCTACTTTGAGCATTTGTTCTATATAAAATAGCAAAATCTTGATGATGGTAATGATTGCGAAGTTTCAACTCCTGAATAGAATCAGCAACCATTTTGCCTTCATCGTTATCAGTCATCGTGCGAATGAGTTTAATTTTTTCGCCTTCATCATTATCAGTGAAAAGTTTTTTCTCTATTTGATTTTTGTTTTTACTTATTACAGCATTGGCTACATGTAAAATGGTTTTTGTACTTCTGTAATTTTGTTCGAGTTTAATGATTTCCACATCATCATAATCTTTCTGAAAAAGAAAGATGTTCTCCATTGTGGCGCCTCTAAACTTGTAAATACTTTGTGCATCATCTCCCACCACACAAATATTTTCATGCATGGCGGCTAATAGTTTTACAATTTGATATTGAGCCACATTAGTATCCTGATACTCATCTATCATGATGTATTTAAACTTGTGTTGGTATTTGCTTAAGGATTCAGGAAACCCTGTTAAAAGTTGATACATTTTAAAAAGCAAATCATCAAAATCCATTGCGCCGTTTTTGAAGCAACGATTGCTGTAGGCCTTATAAATAGCGCCCATTTCAGGATGATTCGATTTAAAATCTTCTTGCTGTAATAAATAATCATTGGCATATTCTTCGGCAGTAATCAAAGCGTTTTTAGCACTTGAAATCCTATTTAGAACAGTGTTGGGTTTGTAATGTTTTTCATCAAGATTTAATTCTTTCACAATGGTTTTAATTACAGACTTAGCATCATCTGAATCATAAATTGTAAAGTTGGAGGGATAACCAAGTTTAGGAGCTTCCGTTCTTAAGATGCGGGCAAATACACTATGAAAGGTTCCGATATATAAATTCCTTGCTTCAGAACCACCAAGAATTTTTTCAATTCTTTCTTTCATTTCAGCCGCAGCTTTATTGGTAAAAGTTAAAGCAAGTATATTGAAAGGATCAATTCCGGTATTCATTAAATGTGCAATTCTGGTAGTAATAACTTTTGTTTTACCACTTCCGGCACCTGCAATAATCATTACAGGACCATCTCTATGCAACACAGCTTTTCGTTGGGGTTCGTTTAATTCTTTTAGATAATCAGACATACAACAAATGTACGAATAGCAAATAAGCCTTATTGAAGTGTGAAGAAATATTTTATAATCCGATTACAAAATATGCCGCAGCAAGTTGAGCAACTGCTCCGATTACAATTCCTAAATATATTTCAATGGGTTGATGTGATTTAGTAATTAAGCGAGCCGAGCAAACCAATCCGGTAATTAATAATACAAAAGCAACAGGCCAAAACATCATCAAAGGCAAATCATACATCATCAAAATAAAGAAAGTTAACCAACCACTCATACCAATTGCATGCATGCTGATTTTTAAATAAATATTTGCTATTAGGGCAATGGAGGCCGCCAAAAAAATTCCAAAAACATAACTGGTTAAAACCAATGGATAATTGCTTTGCTCTTTAAAAACGGTATAAGTCCAAAAGAAAAATATGCCTATTGCGATGTAGGGAATAATTCTGTCTTTTTGTGTCTTTAAAAAAATCGAATCAATAAATCCAAGCGCTTTTAAAAGTAGCACACTCAGCAAGGGGAATAGCAATAAATTTAAACCTATAATAAAAAGTGTGATTTTTTTTGACGCATCAGAAAAGCCAGCAAAAGCATAAGGGTGGATGTATAATAAGAAAGCGGCAACATATATTGGTACAAAAATTGGATGAAACAAATAAGAAAAAAATATCGAAAATATTTTCTCTCTCGTTTTGATGGTGCCAGTTGATGGATTGATTTCTTCTATTGTATTTGTTTGCATTAATTTGAAATTACAAGTCTTTTCTTAATCTTGCAACAGGGATATTTAATTGTTCTCTGTATTTTGCTACCGTTCTTCTTGCAATATTATA
>CANGGD010000103.1 GCA_947453295.1 Chitinophagaceae bacterium
AAAATTTATCACATAAAGTTCATTAAAATAAGATCCGCTTTTATTAATTCCAATTAATCTGACTATTAAAACATTGATAAAAAAAACAATCAAATGATTTAGTAGTTTTCCAATGATATTATTTTTAAGTACAACCTTGATCATTGTTGATGTTTATTTTTTCAACGCATTGATTATGCCAGAAAATTCATTTGCGTTTAAACTCGCACCCCCTATTAATCCTCCGTCTACATCATTTTCTGAAAAGATTTCAGAAGCGTTATTTGATTTTACACTACCGCCATATAAAATTGAAATTTGATCTGCTACATTATCTCCAAACTTTTGGGCTAGTGTTAATCTAATATTTTTATGCATATCTTCTGCTTCCTGACTAGAAGCTGTTTTTCCAGTGCCGATAGCCCAAATTGGTTCATAGGCAATAACAATATGTTTTATTTGTTCCTGGTTTAAATGAAATAAACAATCTATAATTTGATTAGCTACAAATTCGTTTTGTTCTCTTTTGTCTCTAATTTCAATTTTTTCTCCACAACAAAATATTGGTGTGATATTATTTTCAAGGCAACGATCTATTTTTTGAATTAAAATTTGGTTAGTTTCAAAGTGAAATTCTCTTCTTTCACTATGTCCAATTATGATATATTTGACGCCCAAGCTATGTAACATAGATGCACTAATTTCTCCTGTATATGCACCATTAGTTGTGGTGGCACAATTTTGAGCAGCAATAAAATAATTATTTTTTGCTTTATACTTTTTAATTGCTTCACCAATATATATGTAAGGAATAGACAAAACAACCATTTGATTACTACTCAATTCAATTGATTTAGAATAAATTTCATCTAGTAGATTAGATGCTTCTTCAGCATTTAAATTCATTTTCCAGTTAGCAGCAGCAATTTGTTTTCTCATATTTAAAATTTTTTATTGAAAATGTTTATTAAAGTATCAATTTCTTCATTTGAAAATACAGAATTTTTCATCTTTTTCCAGTTCCCAATATGTTTTATTGCTTTATCTAATTCATATTGTTCATTTCCCCAGGAAAAACTTTCTATATTTTTTTCAGTTAATTGATTTGAAAAAATATTGCAAGATACTCCTACAATTGTACCAGAATTAAATGATGTATTAATCGCGCATCTACTATAATCTCCCATGATTACACCTGCTTTGAAACCCGCATTGATTTTAGATTGATTTAGTTTGTCTTCATAAAAAATATCATTCCCAGAGTTCTTTACATTACTATTTGAAGTGCCTGCTCCAAGATTACACCATGAACCAATCAAACTGTCACCCAAATATCCATCGTGCGCTTTATTACTATTATCAAGCAGAATTGAATTTTTAATTTCTCCTCCAACAACACAATTAGATCCAATTGAAGTAGCACCATATATTTTACTTCCCATTTTCATTACACTATTTTCACCTAAAAAAAACGGACCTCTTATTAAGCAGCCTTCCATTATAGTTGCATTCTTGCTTATAAACACAGGGCCAGTTTCTGCATTTATGATTGAATAATTAATATGAGCTCCAGGTTCAATAAAAATATATTTTGAATTTACGCAACTGTTGGTTTCGTTTAACTGAATTCCATTATCCTGTGATGACAGCAATTCAAAATCTGCTCTAATTGCCCAATCATTATACTCAACAATTTGCCATGGGTATTGAAATACTTTTATTTTCGAAAAATTTATATTGTTTTCTTTAGCATTATTAATAATGTATTCAAAGTTTTCTTTGGTTGGAATAATATTTGCATCAATAGATATGAAATCAGTATGGGTAGGTTCTAAGGTTGTTATTTTGTATTTGTCATTAATCAGTTTTTCCCATTTTTCTCGAATAGTTAATATACCAATTCTTATATCTGCTACATTCCTTGTTAATGATATAGGATAAAGATTTTCTTTGCAATTAATTTCGTTGAGGAATATTATCATTAAGATAAAATTATATTATTTTCAAAACACAATCAATTTAAATATCTATTAAGAAACAAAATTCATTATAGATATCCATAAAATAAAACATCCCGATAGTTTATCGGGATGTTGAAAAAGTTATTAAATGCAAAATTATTTTGCTTTTTTCTCGTAACGTTTTTTGAATTTATCAATACGGCCTGCAGTATCAACTAATACATTTTTACCAGTATAAAAAGGGTGAGAGGTATTAGAAATCTCCAATTTAATAACCGGATATTCTTGACCATCACCTTCCCATTTTACCGTTTCATTACTATGAGCGGTTGAACGACTTAAAAACATGTAATTGTTACTCATGTCTTTGAAAACTACGGGTCTGTAATTTTTTGGATGAATTTCTTTTTTCATTGTATAAATTGTTTTAACACGGATTTTGCCGTGAATTAAATTAAAGGAGCACAAATATAGGGTTTATTTTTAAAAAACTATAGAATATATGCTAATTATTAGCTCTTCATATTAATAAATTGTAATGCAATACCTATGTTCCAAGTTTTAGTTAATGCTATAACTTCTTGTAAATCATCTATTTTTTTTCCGGTAATTCTTATAATATCATCCATAATAGCTGCTTGTACTTTAAGACCACTATCCTTAATTAGCTTTACAATTTTTTTTGCATCCTCTTGTTTAATTCCATTTTTTACAGGCACTTCTTTTTTTGAAACCTTACCACTTATAAAAGCATCTTTACTAAAATCGAATATTTCAGCAGCAAGACCTTGTTTCATGCTTCTGCTTATCATCACATCTAATATCTGATCAATTTTCATTTCACTATCCGCTTCTATATTGATTTTACATTCTTTTTTATTCAAATCTATTACTACATGCGATCCTTTAAAATCGAATCTATTAGTTATTTCTTTTGAAACAACATTTATTGCATTGTCCAGTGTTTGTATATCTACTTTGCTGACTAAATCAAATGATGGCATATTATATATTTTAATGATTACAAATTTAAGTATTAATTAATTCTTCAAAAACAAAAAAAACGATTGGGCAAAAAGTTGAATTTTTTAAAGTTAAACTAGGTCTTTTAATAAACACATCTTCATCAGTATAAGGGAAACGAGCACAATCTGAAGGTCTAACATCATAAATACTACAAAAATTATCTGTTCCCAAAAAAGGACAAGGTTTAGCATTGACAACAAAATCTCCATCTTCATCTAATTGTAAATATTTTTCAATAAAAACACCTTCCTTTAAATGTAGATGTTTAGAAATCCTTTTAATATCAGGGGTTTTAAATCTCGGAGAATAGTTTTTACAACAATTGGCGCAATCAAGACAATTTATTTCAGACGAAGCTTTATCATGAATTGCAGGCAATTTCAATAAAACTTCATTTTTTTTAGCTTTTAAAAGAAATTGTTTATACCCTTTCTGATGTTCTTTTGATTTCTTTTCCCAATTTTTAAGATTATTGTTATTCATCTATTAAAAAAATAAAATAATTTATTAATGATTTTTCCACAAGTTAAAACAATGGTGATTATCTTGAAATTATATTAAATGCTTCGATTAGATTTGCATCACATTTTTATCAATTCCATTTCAAATTTACATTATAAAATTCTATGAACATTTTTGAACAACAATCACACGAATTTATTAGTAGACATATAGGGCCAAATGAAAAAGAAATACAAGAAATGCTTGATACAATTGGATTGTCAAGTATTGAAGAATTGGTAAGTAAAACGATTCCATCTTCAATTAGATTAAAAACCGATTTGGATGTATGTGATAGCATGAGTGAGTATGATTATTTAAATGAATTAAAAGGAATAGCCTCCCTAAACAAGGTTTACAAAAATTATATTGGTCAAGGTTATTATAATACCATTACACCTTCTGTTATTTTAAGAAATGTGTTCGAAAATCCAGGTTGGTATACTCAATACACACCTTACCAAGCAGAAATTGCGCAAGGTAGATTAGAAAGTTTATTGAATTATCAAACAATGATAAGTGATTTAACAGGCTTGCCAATTGCTAATGCTAGCTTATTGGATGAAGGTACTGCCGCTGCCGAAGGAATGGCCATGTTATTTAATCATAAAAACAAAAACTCCGATAATATTACTGCTCCAAAATTTTTTGTGGATCATGCTATTTTTAATCAAACTAAAGCAATTTTAGAAACAAGAGCAACTCCGATAAAAATAGAACTAGTTTATGGTGATTTCGATTCTGTTACGTTAGATGAAAGTTTTTTTGGTGCAATTGTTCAATATCCAAATAAAAAAGGAGCGATTCATGATTATCAAACTTTTATAAATAAAGCTCATAACGTTAACGTGCAAGTTATCATGGCGACTGATTTATTAGCTCTATGTTTATTAACACCGCCTGGTGAATTAGGAGCAGATATTGCTATTGGTAATTCTCAAAGATTTGGAGTTCCATTAGGTTTTGGAGGGCCACATGCTGCATTTTTTGCAACAAAAGAAGAATTTAAAAGAAACATACCAGGAAGAATAATTGGGGTAAGCGTTGATGTGAAAGGTAATAGATGTTTACGAATGGCACTTCAAACAAGAGAACAACATATTCGCAGAGAAAAGGCAACAAGCAATATTTGTACCGCACAAGCACTTTTAGCAAACATATCTGCAATGTATGCTGTATACCACGGTGCTGAGGGATTGATTTCTATATCTAAAAGAATAACAGCATTAACACTTTTTCTAAATAATAAATTAAATCAATTAGGATTTAAAAATGAAAATGAATTTTATTTTGATACATTGTCAATACATATAGATGATGTGCAAAAGTTGAAAGAGATATCCTCTTCAAATGGGATCAATTTTGGTTATGAAAATAATTTAGTAACAATTTCAATTGATGAAACAACTAAAATTTTAGACGTTAGTAATATCATAGCAGTATTCTGTACATACTCAAATATCAATTTTGAAAAACCTACATTTACAATGCAAGAAAATGTAGAAAATCTTCCAAAAGAATTAGTGCGTAAAACTAAATTTTTAACTCAATCCGTTTTTAATTCGCACAGAAGTGAAACTCAAATGATGCGATATATTAAATCACTTGAAAATAAAGATTTAAGTTTAAATACGTCCATGATTTCATTAGGCAGTTGCACAATGAAATTAAATGCTGCTACCGAATTGATTCCAGTTAGTTGGCCTGCATTTAATTCAATACATCCATTTGCACCAGAATCACAATGGGAAGGATACAAAATAATAATTCAACAATTAGAAAAATGGTTGAGTATAATAACAGGATTTGCCGCAACTTCTCTACAACCAAACAGCGGTGCACAAGGAGAATATGCTGGACTATTAACCATACGATCTTATCATCAACACAATAATAATTCTCATCGAGATATTATATTAATTCCCATTTCTGCACATGGCACCAATCCAGCTTCAGCTGTAATGGCAGGGTTTAAAGTTGTTGTAGTAAAATGTGATGAAGCAGGTAATATTGATATGGTAGATTTAAAAGAGTTAATAGAAAAATATAAAAATCAATTAGCTGGCTTAATGATAACTTATCCAAGTACACATGGAGTATTTGAAGAAAGTGTAATCGAAATATGTGATAGTATTCATAATGCAGGTGGATTGGTTTATATGGATGGAGCTAATATGAATGCGCAAGTTGGGTTAACTAGTCCGGGTAATATTGGTGCGGATGTATGTCACTTGAATTTGCATAAAACTTTTGCAATACCGCATGGTGGTGGTGGCCCTGGAATGGGACCTATTTGTGTAAATGAAAAACTTGCACCTTTTCTACCCAAACATATTTACTACAAAAATGATACTTATAATAATTCGGTAAGCGCGGCACCTTTTGGAAGTGCTAGTATTTTATTAATCAGCTACGCATATATAAAATTATTGGGTTCAAAAGGGATTAAAAAAAGTACAGAAATAGCTATTTTGAACGCAAATTATATGAAATCAAGATTAGAGAATGATTTCAAAATTTTATATACTGGCAAAAATGGAACATGTGCACATGAATTCATTGTAGATTTAAGACCTTTTAAGCAAACAGCTTCAATTGAAGCAGAAGATGTAGCTAAAAGATTGATGGATTATAATTTTCATGCACCAACTATGAGCTTTCCTGTTGCTGGAACTATTATGATTGAACCTACAGAAAGTGAAGATAAAGCTGAATTAGACAGATTCTGCGATGCTTTATTATCGATAAAAACTGAGATTTCTGCTATAGAAACCGGGAAGTCAGATATTTTAGATAATCCTTTAAAAAACGCACCGCACACACTTACAGAAATTATAAGCACGAATTGGAGTCATTTATATTCACGTGAAGAAGCTGCATTTCCACTTTCATAT
>CANGGD010000104.1 GCA_947453295.1 Chitinophagaceae bacterium
ATTACTTTCTCAAAGAAGTGGATTGCCTAATTATGTTTATTTTATGGATGAACTTGGATGGGATAAAAATAAATTTGTAACCAACCAAGATGTATTAAATTATTTGATTGAAAAAAAATCTGAACTGAAAAATATTGAACAACCCAATAGACATTTTAATTACTGTAATACTAACTATGTATTGTTGGCTTTATTGATTGAAAAGATTACTAAAACCTCATATCCTCAGTATTTACAAAAAACTATTTTTGAGCCGCTTCACATGAATCATACTTTTGTTTATTCGGATGCAGATTCCAGTAAAACAAATCCTAGTTATGATTGGAGGTGGTATCAAGCAGTATTTATCAATACCGATAAAGTATATGGAGACAAGAATATTTTTTCCACTCCAAGAGACCTCTTGAAATGGGATCAGTTATTAAGAACCAACTTATACCTCAGTGAAGCGTCATTGCAAAAAGCCTACACACCATACAGTAATGAACGTCCGGGAATTAGAAATTATGGATTGGGATGGAGAATGTATATATTACCTAATGAAAAAAAAATAATCTATCATAATGGATGGTGGCATGGCAGCAATGCTGTTTTCATAAGACTTCTTGAAGAAAAAGCAACCATCATTCTTATTGGAAATAAATACGACAGAAACATTTACAAAGCTCGAGAATTAATTGGTTTATTTATGGGTAATTATACTAATCAAGAAGAAGATGAATAGTATAATTAAGCAAAGAACAAATAAGCCATTATTATTGCAGTGGTAACCCCAATTAAATCGGCTAACAACATTGACCAAACAGTGTATCTTGTATTTTTAATAGATACCGATCCAAAATAAACCGCAATTACATAGAAAGTAGTATCAGAAGAGCCTTGTAGAACACAAGACAATCTGCCTGCAAAAGAATCTGGTCCTAAGTTTTTCATTGTATCAACCATCAGGCCTCTCGCTCCGCCTCCACTAAAAGGCTTTATGATTGCAGTAGGCAAAGCATCTACAAATCGAGTGTCAATTCCCGTTATCATCAAAAATGATTTAACACTATCAATCAATACATCAAATGCACCACTTGTTCTTAACAAACTTATAGCCACTAACATGCCTACCATAAATGGGATAATTCGAACCGCAGTATCAAAACCACTTTTAGCACCTTCAACAAAAGAATCAAAAACATCTACTTTTTTATAGATGGCACCTAATACAATTATCAGAAAGATAAACAAAATCATTCCGCTGCTTAATCCACCTGAAAAAACTTGAAAATCTTCTGTTGTATTAAGTGATCTGAGGTATAAAACCAATGAAGCAATTAAGGCCGAAATTCCAAAAACCCAAGCTATAATTACAGGTTGAAATAAATTTATTTTCTGTTTAATACTTACGATAACCATTGAAGCAATTGTAGCCACAAATGTTGCAATCATGCAAGGGATAAAAATATCCATTGGATTACTTGCTTTAGCAGCAGATCTCAATGCAATAATACTAACAGGAATTAAAGTCATGCCTGAAGCATGTAAACACAAAAACATGATTTGCGAATTAGAAGCAGTTGTTTTATTGGGATTTAATTCTTGTAAACTTTGCATAGCTCTTAATCCAAAAGGCGTTGCCGCATTATCCAAGCCTAATAAATTTGCAGAAAAATTCATCATCATATGGCCCATGGCTGGATGACCTTTTGGAACATCTGGAAATATTTTTGAGAAAAAAGGACCTATTATTCTTGAGATAAATCTGATGCCACCTGCTTTTTCAGCAATCGTTAAAAATCCCATGAATAATGCCAAAAAGCCAATTAATTTCAAACATAAAGTAACGGCTGTTTGACAAGATTCAATAACGCCATCCGCATTTTGAATTTTAAAACTCAATAATTGTTCATTTCCAATTTTTATAGTTTTTACATCGCCTTCAACATAAATCTTATTGCTGTCTATGAAGGAAACTAATTTTTTATCTGCTTTATCAACATCGAGGGTTTTAATTTTAATAGTATCGCCTGATTTTCCGGTAACCATCCTAGAGTATATCGTTTTACTATCAGAGCTGATAACTAACTTAAGCGAAGCCACTAAGAGCGCAATGATAATAAAAGCGGACCAAATTCTACTTAAAGCCATTTTGGAATTTATTTTAATAAATAAATGAATTCTAATTAATAGTATTGAATCAAAGAAAATTACTACAACCAATAAAAATACTCAAAATATTTAAATAAGTAGGTATGAAATGAAATATTAAATCAATGAGTTCCTTATTTTTGCATAAATAAAAATATTATGGCACATAGCATTATTCAATTATTAGGAAGTGACGCAGAAAACCTTCTGAATCATCAATGTAAAACAATTTCAAAAGAACAAATACATCTTCCCTCCTCTTCTCATGTTGAGGATATTTGGATAAACAGCAACAGAAGCAATCAAACCTTAAACAGTTTGCAAGGATTAATCAACAATGGAAGATTAGCAAATACTGGATATGTTTCCATACTTCCAGTTGATCAGGGAATTGAGCATAGTGCAGGTGCTTCTTTTGCACCTAATCCGATTTATTTCGATCCTGAAAATATTGTAAAATTAGCCATTGAGGGTGGTTGCAATGCTATTGCCTCTACATTTGGTGTACTTGGAATTATCAGCAGAAAATATGCACACAAAATTCCAATGATGGTAAAAATTAATCATAATGAATTCTTAAGCTACCCAAATAAATTCGATCAGGTAATGTTTGGTCAAATCAAATCTGCGTGGAACATGGGAGCTACAATGGTAGGTGCCACAATTTATTGGGGAAGCGATAATAGTACAAGACAATTGCAAGAAGTGGCTAAAGCCTTTGAAATGGCGCATGAATTAGGTATGGCAACTGTGCTTTGGTGTTATACAAGAAACAATGCTTTTAAAATCGATGGGATAGATTATCATACATCTGCGGATTTAACTGGACAAGCCAATCATTTAGGTGTAACATTACAAGCTGATATAATCAAACAAAAATTACCTACCAATAATGGAGGATATAATGCAACTAAGCATGGTAAAACTTCTCCATTAGTATACAGTCAATTAACAACAGATCATCCAATTGATTTAACTAGATATCAGGTTGCTAATTGTTACATGGGAAGAGTTGGATTAATTAATTCGGGAGGAGAAAGTAAAGGTGCGAGTGATTTAGCTGAATCAGTAAGAACTGCAGTTATTAATAAAAGAGCTGGCGGAATGGGTTTAATTAGCGGAAGAAAAGCATTCCAAAGACCAATGAACGAAGGAGTTGATTTGTTGAATGCGATTCAAGATGTATATTTAGATAATTCTATAACCATAGCTTAATTAGACTTGCAAAGAAGAAATTATTTAGCTGATAACATATAGATTAAAATGAGTATGAAAATTAAAATTGAGGAAGATATTGACGCTAGCCTTTCTGGAAATGACATGAGTGGTGAAGCCTTAAAAAGCAGTTGGTTTAAAAGAAAAAAACAAGGGGTATTAACTTCTACAAAAGATAAAAAAGATTCTCCTCATGGGTTATGGATTAAATGTCCTAGTTGCAAGCACACTGATACCAATGATGATTTAATTGAAAATAATTTTGTTTGTCCTGCTTGTAATTACCACCATAGAATAGGAAGTGAGCAATATTTCGAAATACTTTTTGATGAAGGAAACTACAAAGAACTTTTTGCAAACATTAAATCAAAAGACCAACTAGGATTTGTTGATCTTAAACCATACAACGAAAGACTTGTAGAAACTTATTCTAAAACAGAGATACATGATTCAATAACAGTTGGACATGGAAAAATAATGAGTCATGATTTTGTAATTGCTTGTATGGACTTTGAATTTATTGGAGGAAGTTTAGGTAGTGTGATGGGAGAAAAAATATCTAGAGCCTGCGACTATTGCATAGAGCATAAAATCCCTTTTATGATTATAAATAAAAGTGGGGGAGCAAGGATGATGGAAAGCGCATTTTCTTTAATGCAATTAGCAAAGACTTCTGGAAAACTTACTCAGTTAAGTGATGCGAAGGTTCCATATATTTCACTATGCACAGACCCTACATTTGGTGGAACTACCGCTTCGTTTGCCATGTTGGGAGATATTATTATTGGTGAGCCAGGTGCATTAATTGGATTTGCAGGTCCCAGAGTTATCAAAGAAACTATTAAAAAAGACTTACCCCCCGGTTTTCAAAAAAGTGAATTTTTATTGGAACATGGTTTTTTAGATTTAATTATCCACAGAAATGAACTAAAAGAAAAACTAGCCTCCATAATTAGCCTATTTCGTAAATAACTGAATTTTAATTAATTAAACAGATTGCTTTATTTTAAAATAGAGTATTTTGTTTTGAATTCTTCTTTGTTTTTACCCCATTTCTATAACAAAATTGCTTAAGCATATTAAAAAATAGTTAAGAAATTTTGAATTTCTAATTTCACACTCCTATCTTCGCGATAGTTTTCATAGGGTACGGATTAAAAACGAACTGGGGTTTCTACCCCGGTTTTCTTATTTTTATACAGTATATTTTTATTCATCCACTAACTTACTCGATGTTAACTTTACAAAAAATCACCCATTGGAACTCATAAACCGTAAAGCAAATTTCGAATACTTTTTTGAAGAAACTTATCAAGCAGGCATTGTATTATCTGGTACAGAAATCAAATCTATAAGAAGCGGAAAAGTGAGTTTCAATGACAGCTACTGTCTTTTTCACAAAGGTGAATTATTCGTTCAGCACCTACACATTGCCGAATACTCCTTTGGCACCTATTTGAATCATAATGCTATTCAGGAAAGAAAATTACTTCTGAATAAAAAGGAATTAAAAAAATTAGCTTCCAAAATTAACGAGAAGGGATATAGCATCATTCCGCTAAAGATTTTCTTTAGCGAGAAGGGATTGGCTAAACTTGAAATTGGTTTAGGTAAAGGGAAAAAACATCACGATAAAAGAAATGTAATCAAGGAAAGAGAATCCGACAGAGATATTAAAAGGAAATACGGCTTATAAATTTTAGCACTCACTTAATCCAAGAGGTACATTTACCGCTAATCCTGCTTCAGATGTCTCTTTATATTTACTATTCATATCCAATGCGGTTTCCCACATTGTTTTTATTACTCCATCCAAACTTACTTTTGCAAAATCGGGTTGACTTTGAAGAGCCAATTGACTTGCTGTGATGGCCTTTATGGCCCCCATTGTATTTCTTTCAATACAAGGTATTTGAACTAACCCTTTAATTGGATCGCAAGTAAGACCGAGGTGATGCTCCATCGCAATTTCAGCAGCCATTAAAACTTGGCGTTGAGTTCCGCCCAAGCATTCAGTTAAAGCGGCAGCAGCCATAGCACTACTCACTCCAATTTCTGCCTGACAACCTCCCATTGCTGCGGATAATGTTGCTCCTTTTTTAAAAATGCTGCCAATTTCAGACGCCGTCAATAAAAATTGTATGATTTTATCTTCATTATTGCCATTGCAAAATGTAATGAAATATTGTAAAACTGCAGGCACTACACCAGCAGCTCCATTTGTTGGCGCAGTTACAATTCTGCCAAAGGAAGCATTTTCTTCGTTTACCGCCAAAGCAAAACAACTCACCCAATCGAGCGTGTAATTAAAATGATTACCTCCTTTATTTATAACAGCAATCCATTCATCATAATTTTTATACTTATTTAACCCAATTAATTTCTTATTTAAATTAAATGCTCTTCTTTTTACATTTAATCCACCTGGCAAGATACCTTCAGTATGACAACCTTTGTAAATAGATGTTTTCATAACATCCCAAATTCTTAATAGCCCTTTTTTAGTTTCTTCTGCAGAACGCCAAGCATTTTCATTCTCCAAAACAATTTCACTAATATTCATTCCTGTTGTTCTACACCAATGCAAAATATCATGTGCAGTATTCATTAAGAAAGGCAACACTACGATATCTTTTTTATTTTCAAATCCACCTTCTTGTATTACAAAACCACCTCCTACCGAATAATATGTTTG
>CANGGD010000105.1 GCA_947453295.1 Chitinophagaceae bacterium
ATAAAATCACTGCTCTTCGGTCAATCTCATGACGAGAATTTCAAGTATGTGAACGGATTTCTTAAAGTTTCCCAAAATCAAAAAATCTCTTTTGTAAATCAACATTCTGGAAAATTAATTACCAATTATTCATTTGATGACGCCAGGAATTTTAATCATCATTTTGCAGCAGTTGAAATAAATGGCAAATGGGGATTTATTGATGAATCGGGTAATTTGGTAATTCCAGCAGACTATGATGTTGTTTACGATTTTCAAAATGAAAACACTGTTGTTTTAAAAAATAATAATTGGGAGTTAATTAATGATAAAGGAACTACCATAAAACAATTGGATATTGATGTTTTTTTAGGATTTGAAAATAGAAATGGAAATATAATTAAAGATGGAGTTTCTGGAATTTTAGATCAATCTGGCAATATTATTTTAGAGACAAAGAACAAGCCTTCGATTTCTAATAATTTAAGTAATAACTACAGCAGTAGAAATATAGTTGCAAATGATTGTCCAAATAATCTCGATTTCGAAAATGCAAATTTCAATAATTGGAGATGTTACACAGGTTCTGTAGACACAATTGGAAACACAAACAGAATTACAGTTGTTCCATCTTTACCCATTGCGAATAGACATAAAATAATAGCAAAAGCATCACCTGCAATTCTTGATCAATATGGTCTGTTTTCTACTAATCCTCCAGATGGTAGCAATTATGCTGTTAAATTAGGTAACAAAAATAATGGAGCTGAAGCCGAAAGAATTGCTTATACAATTAATGTTCCTGCGAATGATACCAATTTTTCAATAAGATATGATTACGCTGTAGTGTTTCAAGACCCAGGACACACATCTTGCTCTCAACCAAGATTTAATGCTAGATTATTTGATTCCGCCACCAATAATTATATAGACTGTGCTTCTTACGAATACATTGCAACTTCAAATTTGCCAGGATTTGCGGTGTCTTCAATTGATCCAACTGTTATTTATAAACCTTGGTCAAGTGTTTACATTAATTTAAAGGCTTATGCTGGGCATACAATCTATCTTGAATTTACAACAGCAGATTGTGCAAGAAGAGCTCATTGGGGTTATGCCTATATTGATATCGAAAGCAGTTGTCGTCAAAATATTGGAGTTAGATATGATTGCAATATGCCTGACTCTATTTTAGTGGATGGCCCTTCTGGTTTTCAAAATTACAATTGGTGGAATGAAAATTACACACAATTATTGTCAACACAACAACATGCTAATCTACATCCAAATTCTATAGATAGCAATATTGTTCATCTTGAAATGATTCCATACAATGATTTTGGATGCAGAGATACACTTTCTGTAAAACTATCAGGAAGTGCATTGCCTTCATTTCATACTATAAGATCAACATCATTTTGTAATCCTAAAAAGTTTACTTTCTTTAATCATAATTTATCTTCTGTAATTACATCATGGAATTTTGGAGATGGAACAAATGCACTTGGTGATACAGTAATTCATAATTATTTATCAAATGGAACATACATTGTTACAATGATGACCACATTGCCAAGTGGATGTGCATCCATAAAAACGGATACATTAATTATTTCTAGTAACATTGAACAACCAACTATTTTATTTCAAACAGGGATTCATTGTGAGGGCGAAAATATTCAGTTTAGTTCAAACATTTCATCTGCAGATAATTTTATGTGGAATTTTGGTGATGGTAATTCTGTTAATAGTAATATTTCTTCAATATCTCATTCTTATACTCAAGCTGGAGCTTTTTTGATTAGCGCTACTGGGTATTATTCAGATGGTTGTATCATACATTTAGATGGCATTGATACAATTAAAATCGAAAAATTAATAAGCTCGTTTGATTATAACAAAACAGACAATTGCAATAATGTAAAAGTGCAATTTGAAAATCAATCTTCATCATATTTTGGTATACAGAATATTATATGGGATTTTGGAGATGGTGGTTCATCAAATGAATTCAGTCCAATTCATTTCTATAATTCTACTGGATCATATCAAGTTTCGTGTACAGTTTATGGCATTAATGGTTGTTCTAATACTTTTACGCAAACAATTGTAATTAATTTATTGAGTTCACCAATATTTAATATTATCGGCCCAAATGAAGTATGCAAAAACTCTACTGTGAATTTCAATGCAGTTTTCAATTCAGCTGACAGTACAACAACTTTAAGTTGGGATGCAATTCAAGGTGCCACTTCGAATGGAAATTCAAATACTATTTTATTTAATCAAACCGGAAATTATATTATTAGTGCAACTGCAACTTCTGCATTAGGCTGTGTAACGCATAGCTCAATTTCAGTTCTTGTAAATCCTTTACCTGTTGTTACTGCAAATAATGATTTCCATGCTTGTAAAGGAACACAATACACATTAACAGCTCAAGGAGCTAGTCAATATATCTGGACAAATGCAAGTTTAAATTGTATTAATTGTAGCAATCCAAATTTTACTGCGAATGATGATGATATTTTCATAGTAGAAGGAGTTAATCAATTTGGTTGTAGAAATTATGATACTATTTTAGTTTCTGTTGTGAAACCTTTTCAAATACAAGTTTCTGGTAGTGACACAATTTGTAAAGGTGGATCTGTTCAATTAATTGCTAGTAATGCCGACAATTATAGTTGGTATCCAGTTGAAGGATTAAACAATGCAAATCTTGCTTCTCCAATAGCTTCTCCAAGATTTAGTACAAACTATCAAGTAATTGGGTTTGATAATTATCATTGCTTTTCGGACACTAACTACGTTTATGTAGACATAAAAAAACAACCTCGATTAAATGTAGCCTCAATAGTTAATGCAGAAAAGGGTTCAGTTATTACATTAAATCCAAACATTCAGGAATATGGTATGACTGCTTTTCAATGGATACCTGCAACAAATTTGAGTTGTGACAATTGTTTGCATCCTTCACTTCAGGTATCTGAAAATATTGATTACACATTGCTAATGAAAAATGAACAAGGTTGTGAATTTGAACATACGATAACAATAAATGCAACTGATAAAAAAAGCACACTATTTATTCCAAATGCATTTTCGCCTAATGGTGATGGTATGAATGATGTTTTTATGGCAAGAGGAAACTCTATTACATTAAAAACTTTTAAAGTGATTAATAGAAATGGAATGGTGCTTTTTGAAAGGCACAATGCTAATCCAAATAATCAAAACGATGGTTGGAATGGTTTAATAAATGGCGTGAAAGCCCCAGCTGATGTTTACTTGTATTACATTGAGGCAATAGAGAATGATAATAAATTGAAAGTGTATAAAGGAAATGTTAGCTTATTAAGATAACATTATAAACAACCAGTTCTGCCACCATCAACAGGTAAATTAATTCCATTTATATAACCAGCTGCTGGAGATGCTAAAAAAGCAACGGCGGCTGCAAATTCTTCAGGTTGTCCTATTCTGCCAACAGGGATTTCCGCTTCTAATTCTTTCATTACTAATTCTGCTGATTTCCCAGAATCATTGGCTTTTTTATTGATCACATAATCTGCTCTAGTAGTTTGAGTAAAACCGGGTAATACATTATTAACGGTAATGCCAAATGGTCCTAATTCTACTGAAAGCGTTTTACTCCAATTGGCAACTGCTGCTCTAATGGTATTACTTACACCTAATCCTGCAATAGGTTGTTTTACAGAAGTTGAAATAACATTAATAATTCTTCCAAAGCCTGCACTTTTCATACCGGGAGTAACAGCCTGTGTGATGATTTGATTGCAAATTAAATGACAATTAAATGCTTGGATATAATCTTCAATAGATGCATCAATTGCTTTCCCTCCAGCAGGGCCACCCGTATTATTTACTAAAATATGAATGGTTATATTTTTGCTTAATAAATTTTCTAGGGCATTTTTAACGGATGTATAATTATTGAAGTCTGCAATAATATATGAATGCATTTGACCTTTGTCTGAATTTAATTTTGATAAGGCGATTTTTAGTTTTTCTTCATTTCTTGCAAACAAAATAACATTGGCTCCTAATAATGAAAGTTCAATTGCAGAGGCTAATCCAAGTCCCTGTGAACTTCCACAAACTAATGCGTTTTTATTTTGTAAATTAAGATTCATTTGTTTCGAATTTATTGATTAAAAAACCAGTTGTTAATTTCAATTGTTCAACTACATTAAAAATAATTGGACAAATACTATAATGAATTAAAGTTGCAAAAAGTCGTTGTTTAAAATTGCTTTTATGCAAATGAGGAAACTCCCTACATTCATTAAATCTGTTTTCATAAATACTGCATATTTTATCATTCAAAAAATGACAGGGTATGGTATTTATAATAAATTGCCCGTTTAAGCTTTCTTCAATGTATTTATTTTTAAAATCCGTTTCCTTGGTATTTAAATATGTAGAAAGGGATGATATTTCAGATTCTGTAACATTTATCATTAATCCTTTGCAACAGGCCCCGCATTCTTTACAATCAACATTTTTTTCAACAACTGTATTGATGGCTTTTACTAGTTCATCTATCTTTTCAGTTTCTCTATTATTTATAAAAATTCTGAAAGCATCATTTTCGTCAATTTTCAAAGCAGCAATTTTAGCTATATTATTTCTGTCTAATTCTATTTTGATAGTGCTTATTTTATAAATGATTGATTATTGTTTAATCTATTTCAAAAATAGGGGAAGTTTTACAGAATTAATATTTTACACACAAAAACTAATATTTGTGGATAAATCATAGCTCATAAAAATCGCATCAATCAGTTAAATTCGCAAGTCTAACTAAGAGGATATTTTAATAGCGAAAAACAACTACAAGAATGGCAGAAAAAGAAGTTTACGATTATAATGAAGATAGTATTAAAAGTCTGGATTGGCGCGAACACATAAGACTAAGACCGGGTATGTATATTGGTAAATTAGGAGATGGTAGTAGTCCTGATGATGGGATATATGTTTTGCTTAAGGAGGTGATTGATAATTGCATCGATGAGCACACAATGGGTTATGGTAAACATGTTGATGTTAATATTGAAAACAAAAATATTTCTGTTAGAGATTATGGAAGAGGAATTCCATTAGGGAAATTAGTGGAGGTAGTTAGCAAAATAAACACAGGAGCTAAATATGACAGTAAAGCTTTCCAAAAAAGTGTTGGACTTAATGGTGTTGGTACAAAAGCTGTAAATGCACTTAGTAATTTTTTTAAAGTCACTGCTTTTAGAGAAGGGAAAGAAAAATCTGCAGAATTTGAAAAAGGGATTTTAACTAAAGAGTTTAAAGAAGTAACAACAAAAGAGACTAATGGCACTTTGGTGAATTTTATTCCTGATGATTCAATTTTCAAAAACTTTCATTTTGTTCAAGAATATTTAGATAATCAATTCTGGAATTATTGTTATTTAAATGCAGGGTTGGTGATGAATCTCAACGGTAAAAAATATGTAAGTAAAAATGGGTTGTTAGATTTACTTCAAAGAAAAACCAATGAGGAAGAAATTAGATATCCAATTATACACCTAAAGGGAGAAGATATAGAAGTTGCATTTACACATGAGAATGCATATGGAGAGGAATACTATAGTTTTGTAAACGGTCAATTTACTACACAAGGTGGAACGCATTTGGCTGCATTCAGAGAAGGTTTCGTTAAAACAATCAGAGAGTTTTATAAAAAGGATTATGACGCTACAGACATTCGAGGTAGTATATGCGCAGCTGTTTCTGTTAGAGTGCAAGAACCGGTTTTTGAAAGTCAAACAAAAACTAAATTAGGATCTCAAGTAGTTTATGAAAATGGCCCAAGTATGAAAAACTTTGTGGGCGAATTTTTAATAAAAGAATTGGATAATTTTCTTCATAGAAATCCTACAACTGCTGAAGCTATCAAAAAGCGAATAGAGCAAAATGAAAGAGAAAGAAAAGAATTAGCGGGGATTAAAAAATTAGCAAATGAAAGAGCCAAGAAAGCAAATCTTCATAATAAAAAATTGAGAGATTGTAAATATCATTAT
>CANGGD010000106.1 GCA_947453295.1 Chitinophagaceae bacterium
ACAACCAATCACAGCACTATCAACCGAAATATTATATACAGACGATCCTATGTTATTATAATCTCCACTTGATGGATGGGCATAGGTTGCAAAAGCTCCACCATTTCTATTCAAAATCCTAAATAGTCCTGCGGATCCTGTATAATCACTTTTTGCAACAAATATTTGATAGTTATTGGTTTCCCAACCAATTAATGAATCTATCCCATATACCAAAACGTGTCCTCCCCCACTAATAACACCCCATTCTTGACCATATAAGGCAACAAATGAAGAATTAGTGGCAGTATTAGCCTGAGCTACTCCTAAGGGCCAGTTACTTTTACTCATTCCTGCACCAGCATGATTATGTTCAGATATCCCTAAAAAATCCATCCCCAATGAATTTTTAGCGTATGCATAATCGTTAGCAGGTGTAAAAGCTGTGCTATCTTTATTTCCATCTGAATAACTGGAATGAGCATGCAAATTGCCAAAATAATAATTGTAGGATCCTGAAGATGAAGTAGTAAAGCTTTGTGTTAATGGCGATGTGGTTTTATATTTAGGCCCTCCTGTACAAGAAATATTTTGTTCGGCAAAAACGAAAAAATAATAAGTTGTGGCGGAGCTTAAATTATTCTTAAAAAAGTTGATTGAATTAGAATTTGAAACAACAGAAGCATTTCCAATAGTAGCACCAACAGTATAAGTAGTATTGTTGATTGGAGTATGGGTTAATGATGAAGAACTACTCATTAAAACAAGATAACTATCTGCATCATTACTTGCAGTAAAAGAGCCAGAAACACTGGTATTATCGCCTGTAATTATTAAATTGGCAGGTTGATATATTGGAGCAACACAAGTTGATGTAATTGACAAAGTTGTTACCGATCCAGTTAATGGTGAAATAGAATTATAAACTGGGCCATTAGAACAATTTTGAGAATTTATTGAAAAAACAAAATAATAATAAGTTGTACCTGCATTTAATGAATCTTCTAAAAAAGAAATTGAAGGTCCACTATATACAACTACTCCTAAGCCTACACTATCTTTTGTATTATACATAATTCCATTTACCGGAGAAGCTGTTAATGATGAGGTTGTTTTTCTTATGATCAAATATTCATCAGTTGTAGTTGCTTTAGTAAAATTACCTTGCAATCCTCTTGCTGAAATATTGCTGAACACTAAAGATGTGGGCTGATTTATTGGAATTGAACATGGCAATATACCTGTTGTTGTTGTAAATGAAGCTAATAAAGGATTAGATATATTATAAAGAGGCCCACCGCTGCAAATATTATTTTGTGAATAAATAAATAAATAATAAAGTGTTGAAGGATTAAGGGAGCTTATATTAAAGACCAAACTGTCATCATTAGACGCAACCACTGCATCACCTAAATCATCACCTATATTATAGGAAACTCCATTTATAGGCAATGCGCTTAATGAATTAGTTGTGCTTAAAACTATTAAATATTTATCCGCTCCACTAGAAGCTGCATCAAATGAGCCTGAAACACTCGTACTTCCTATTGATGAATAATTTAAGTTGGAAGGCTGATTCGTTGGAGTTATACATGTAGGAATAGCCGATGTAGTAATTTTCACATTATCGATACTGATTTTTGGTCTTGAACCAGTAGAGCCTCCTGTACCATTAAATAAATAAAATCTGATTCTAGCCGTTGCCATCCTATTAAATGATGTTGGAAGATTTACGTTAGTAATACTGCCAGTTGTTGGAGCATTATTAGTAATATTCAAAACTTGAGCCCCTGTTAATTCTATATACGAAACCCCATCAATACTTGCATAAACTTTTAAAGTAGCCTTTCGATCTCCAGTGCTGTTATTTAAAGATGCCCAATCAAAACTTAGAGATCCTGCATTTAGATTTGTAAAATCTAAATAAAAATCAAATGCAATAGCACTTGTATTATCAGTTGTGCCGGTAGTCAATAAAACTAAATTTGTTGTTCCTTTTTGTACTCCGCCTGAAATACCAGAATTAAAAGCTGTTGAAGCTGTAGTTATTTTCTTGCCATCAGGTATGGCTCCAGTCAATTGAGCTGTATTCCCTTTCCAAGATGCTGCCCCCTTACCAGAAATAAAAACACCAGAAGATGAATCTTTGAAAGTCCAGTTTGCAATACTGTCAAAATTTTCGATGTAAGTATAAGTGGATTGACTTGACATTACAACAGGTGTTTGCCCGAACAAATAAGAAGAAAAAAAACAGCAAAATCCAAGAAAAAAAAGGCTCCTAAACATATTGATTTATGTTAATAATTCTTAAAGGTAGCTATCTTAAATCTAAAAATTCAATTTAAGAATAGTAAAAACTACGTAATTTATTAAACAAAATGAGGCGGTCTCTTTCACATTTATTATTTACTTTTAAATGGAATCTATCTACTGAAGTGGCCGCAGAATTCAAAAGCTTTTCAACAAACTTTTGTTTCTAAAACATTATCATAAATTGCAAACCCAACCTATTGAAACCATTAAACCATTATTAGCATACAAAAAAGACAAACCGAACCCAATTCGTCTTTTTGTTTGTATTAGCTATATTTATATGAAATGAATTATAAATTGCTTCAATAACATGTAAACATCGTATTAAAAAATTATTTTTTATTTAAAATTCTGTTTTATCTTTATTTCTTAAGAGTGCTTTATTACTTACTGAAACTTATTAATTCATTAATTACTAACTATGAGCGACAACTTTATTTCTTTAGATCAAGCAAAATCGTATACAAAAAAATATCGCGATCAGCTCAAAGATATTTTGACTACTGAATATCAAGGCGCATTATCTTACTGTGAAACTTTTGATGCTGATGCTGTAAGAACAATATTAGGCCAAAAGGGATGTGTTGATTTCAGGGTATATTATGGATTAAATAATGACAATCAGGTTTGCGCTATTTTGGTTGGTGTAAATGATAAGAATGAAGATATTCTAAATGGTGATGAAAGCGTTATTTTGGACAATTCAATCAAATGTCCTCGAAATTGCCCTCCTGAGTTATTGTAAATCCTTTTAATCTAATTAATGCCGCTCACTTTTTTGGATTATTTTTGTTTAATCGAATTTTTCATAGGTCTTCTTTGCTTTCATAAATTTGATAAACAATTAAAGATTTTTTTTGGCACTTCAGTTCTTGGTGCGGCGCATGGATTTTTATTACGTTTGATGAAGAATCCTGTTCAAATCAATACTGAACAATTGGTATTCACGTTGTTAATTGGAACGATTTATTTTTCATATTTTTTATGTCTGATGAAGCAACCAAACAGAAAAAAAATATTAGTTGTTTTTTTTGGTGTATCACTCTTATTGACTTTTGTAGAAATAAAATTCTTTGGTATTAACACTTACAGAATTTGGTTTACTGAAATTGTTATCTACTTTTTTTTGTTAATTTTTTCCATAATTTCTATAGTGAAGATATCATTTGAGAATATTAGTCCAGACAAAAAAATAATTAATAATCTCATTGGAATACCTCTTTTATTTTATTTTATTTTTTTTATTTATCAAGATATTACTATTGGGTTATTGTGGAAGAGTTCTACCGAATATTATATGGATATTTTCGATGGAATAACAGCAAGCGTATCGATATTATCAACAATTTGTAATATAATTGCTTATTTATGTCAACCCAAACAAGTGCCCTATTTGCAGCCGCATTAGGTCTAACTTTTTTTTTATTTTTGGTTACTCTTTTGTTCTTTATTATATTTAAAAAGCTGGAAAAGAAATACCAAGTTTTAAAAGAAGAAAGATTAATAGCCGAACTAAACGTCTCTAAAAGAGAGAGAGAAGAAATCGTAACAGAATTACATAATGATATTATTCCTAATATTGTCGCTGTAAAAATGATATTGAATCAGCAAGATGCTGAACAATTTCGATTTATTTCCGAATCAATTAAAATATTAGAAGACACTATTGTTAAGTCGAGAGAAATGATAACGAATTTATCGCCTATTAGCATTTATGGTATTGGGTTTCAAAAAGCAATTGTAGATTATATAGATTTAATGAAGCCGTTCACTGAATTAAAAATTAATTTCATTGAACTAAATGATGTCCATTGCAGTACTGAGCAGAATAATTATATTTTTAGAATTATTCAAGAGATTATTATCAACACCATTAAACATGCCCATGCTCAAGTGCTTGATATCGAAATTTCAATGAAAGACAATTATTTATTGATTAGAACTTGTGATGATGGTATAGGTTTTGATTATTCAATTCAAAGTCAATCTTCTAAAAAAGGTTATGGATTGCTAGACATGCAAGGTAAAATCGAGTTCCTTAAGGGTTTTTTGAGTTTTAACGATGAGAATAAAAAAGGAACCCAAATTAACATCAAAATACCACTAACGAATAACTAATATCGCTTTATGTTTTAATATTGTAAAATCCACGTTAATATACTCCGTGCTTCAGGCTGAAATACTAACAGGAAATTGAAAAAACACTTAATTGTTCTGGCGAGTTGGAGGACAAAAGAGCACTTCAAAAAACCTTGTTTCCGGATGGAATTTTCTACGATGCAAAAAACAACCAATATCTAACCCGAAATACAAACAAATTTATTGAGCTAGTTGCTTGCTTATCAAGCAATTGTGAGGGCATAAAAAAAGAGGATTCATCAAATTTGCTTGAAAAATCCTCTTTCGTACCGGGGAGCAGACTTGAACTGCCGACCTCAGGGTTATGAATCCTGTGCTCTAACCAGCTGAGCTACCCCGGCAACAACCCTTATTAAGGGGCTGCAAATGTATTAAATAAAGATTACTTGAAAAACAAAATCTTGATAATAAAAAACTTATTTTTTTAATTCACCCTTGGCTTCCATGGAATTTCCTCCACATTTAAATATTGCGCCATATATCTTGCCAATATAAAGAGATAATCACTTAGCCTGTTTAAATACTTTATCACTAATGGATCTATAAAAATCCCCTCCTCGTGCATAAAAACACAAATACGCTCCACCCTTCTACAAACACATCTGCATACATGCAATGTTGAAACCACTTGATGTCCACCTGGTAAAATAAAAGATTTCATTAATGGCAATTCTTCATTCATTAAATCAATCTTAGCTTCCAAAATTGTAACATCTGATTCTTTTAGATCTGGGATTTTCATCATGGGCTCTTTTTCCGGATCACATGCTAAAGAAGAACCTATTGTAAATAATCTATCCTGTACCTCTTTTAGCATTAATTTAACCTCATCATGTTGAATCAAATCATTTGCTAAACCTATAAATGAATTTAACTCATCTACTGTACCATAACTTTCAATTCTTATATTACTTTTTGGAACTTTAGTGCCCCCTATTAAACTTGTTTTTCCCCCGTCTCCAGTTTTGGTATATATTTTTATAGACATGATTTACTTTTTTCTACTAACAAGAATAAACAATAATTGTTTACGCTTGTTGCAAAATAATAGAAGGATTACTGTTTATTTTATCTGTTTCAACTAATCCATCTCTCAATCTAATTACACGATGTGCAAACATGGATATATCTTCTTCATGAGTTACTAGTACAACTGTGTTACCATCACCATGAATTTTTCCTAAAATTTCCATGATTTCGTGTGATGTTTTTGAATCTAAATTTCCAGTAGGCTCATCCGCTAAAATAATTGCTGGATCATTAATGAGCGCTCTTGCAATGGCAACTCTTTGACACTGACCCCCACTTAATTCATTTGGTCTATGATGCATCCTGTCATCTAATTTTACTTTTGCTAATACGGATGCAGCTCGCTCCGCTCGCTCTTTTTTTGATACTCCTGCATATACCAATGGCAATGCCACATTCTCAATTGCAGTTAATCGAGGTAGTAAATTAAATTGCTGAAATACAAAACCAATTTCTTTATTTCTCACAACAGCTAATTCATCGTCGTGCATGCTGCTTACGTCTTTGCCATTCAATATATAC
>CANGGD010000107.1 GCA_947453295.1 Chitinophagaceae bacterium
GAGAATTTGTGAAATACGAACAAACCTATGCTTCTTATAAAACTAATTTTGAAAGAGCATTATTTGCTGTGAACATTTCGGTTGACAATAATTCAAAAATAAACGGACTATTTGTAAAGCCATTTAATGAAAGTAATCTTCCAAAACTTGACAGGAATAAAACAAAACTCATATTACCATTTAATGATGAATGGACTGTTGTTTGGGGTGGCGACACGAAAGAGCTAAATTATCACGTTGAAAGTGTGGCTCAAAAAAATGCTTTTGATATAGTAATTACTGACGAAAAAGGAAATTCATACAAAACAGATGGAAAAACTAATGCGGATTATTACGCATTTGGCAAAGAATTAATTGCACCTTGTGATGGAGAAATTGTGTTGGTCGTTGACGGCGTAAAAGACAATATTCCTGGTGTTTTAAATCCTGTATACATTCCAGGAAATACTGTGATAATTAAAACTGCAAATAATGAGTACTTGTTTTTTGCACATTTTAAACAACACTCTATCGTAGTTAAACAAGGACAAAAAATAAAACAAGGCGAACTTTTGGGACTTTGTGGAAATTCTGGTAATTCTTCCGAAGCACATTTACATTTTCACATTCAGAACATAGAAGACATGAATTCAGCAACTGGAGTAAAATGTTATTTTGAAAATATTCTTGTAAACGGACAAAGCAAAAAAGATTGCTCACCAATTAAAAAGGAAAAAATTAGAAACAACAAAATATAAAAATCGCCAAAAAAGTTTGCAGAAAATGCAGGTTTTGTAGTTAATTTAAAGTTGGTTTTGCACTTTCAAAGTTAGTGTTTAACCGAAAGTTTAGTCTTCCTAAATCTGCCACGTTCATCAAGACCTGCCCGTTATGGGGAATAATAAAAAAGATATCGACATGAATTACGACAAGAAAAAATATAAGATTTGGAATTGGAAAAGTCCAGTGATTTTGCATTGGGTTATTAATCCAGGGTTGGTTTTTAATGAATTGATTTTGGGACAAACAATTCCCAAAGTGATGTTGATAGAACGAGAAGGGGATAAACCATTTTATCAACGTTCTTTAATTCCATGTCCTCATTGTGGAACACTTCATAACGGACTTAAATGGTCCTCACAAAATAAGACAGCTTTAAAAAATTGGTTTGGTTTTTACTGTGACAATTGCAAAGGAATAATTCCAGTACAAAGAAATTTGACTTCATTAATTATTTTGGCAATTACTTTTCCGATTTGGGGTTGGTTTAAAAAATCAATAAACCAAAAATGGTTGGACAAACAACCTGAAAGATATAAAAACTTGAATCTTGAAATTATTGAGACGAAAAACACTACAAAGAATTGGTTAAAATCAGGACTTTTCTTTGGACTATTTATGTTTGTTACAATGGAAATCATTTCTCCATTGATTGAAAATAAGGAAATTATTAAGAAAAGTATTTTGTTTGGAATCCCATTATGGCTGATTTGCGGACTTGGTTGGGGTTTGACTATGAAATGGTGGATGAATAGAAAAGGAAAGTAAATAAAAATACCTAAACACTAAGATGAAAACAGCAATGATTATACTTCTAGTAATTCTAATAGCTTTCATAATTGTCCAACTTTATTTAATAAATGGACAAAGAAATATTGAAAGATACCCTTATGTTGTCAAAAAAATATATAAGCGATTTGAAATTAGAAATTATGAAACTACTTTATTTACTTCAGTCAAACTCTCCACAAAAGGGTATAAAAATTCTTCAAGTAAAGGTTTCTCAATTTTAGCCGGATACATTTTTGGAAATAACGAAAGGAATGAAAAAATAGCTATGACTTCCCCAGTCTCGATGTCATTAGAGGATTCTATGACTATGATGTTTATGGTTCCTAAGAAATTTAATAAGGACATGCTTCCAAAGCCTAAACAATCAGGCATAGAATTTAAGGAAGAACCGGCAAAAACCATGGCTGCGATAAGTTTTAGCGGGTGGGCAAATGATACTAAAATAGAAAAGTACAAACAGAATTTAAAAGCGGCATTAGATGCTGAAGGTATAAAGTACTCCAATCGATTTTATTTTTTTGGCTATAATGCACCCTTTGAGGTTTTTAATCGAAAAAATGAAATAATAGTTGAATTGCAATAAAATACGCTGTACAAATAATAACTAAGCCAACAGAATCATTAAACTAATTTAAAAAAGAAGTGAAACAACCGCATATGACGGATGTGGTGGTCTTGGCCATAAATTATATGAAGAGAGGAGAGTTTTAAATGATGAAAAAAATTTAAAAAGAAAAAAAGAAATACAAGAATAATCCAAGCAATATTATTCACACTTTTTCATATCAATGATAATGAAAAACAATTTTGAAATTTTACAAGAATACATTTCTAAAGGTAAAACAGTTTATTTCGAATGGGAATTTGAAGAAATTGCCTTAAAGTATTTAGGGGGCGGAAATTATGAAGCAAAGAACAAAGGATATGGAGGTCCATTTCCTGTAAAATATAATTCTAAGTTGGTTGCCGAAGCTTTATTGAGTAATCCCAGAATCATCACAAAAGAGGAGTATGATAACTATTAATTTAGGTTGGGGTGAATTTAGTAAATTTTAAAACCCGAAACCCTTAAACATCAAACCTATTAAACTCCTAATCCGCCTATGGCGGATTGAGGAAGTGGTCCTAACGGGTTTGAGTTCGAACATGCTAGAGGACGATTTGATAATTATCATCAGATGGAATCCAAATCCTCCCATGATATGAATTGAATATCAACATCTTCTGTAGGCGCATTTTTCCCCTGATAAAGTAATAGGCCGTTGGAATTGGGTTGATACTTTTTCCAATACTTTAGTCCTTTTAAATTACTGCTGTCGGGTTTAGTTGCTGATTTGATTTCTACAGCTAAAGGCCCTGCTTCTTTTTCAATAATAAGGTCGATTTCATTTCCAAGATTATCTCGGAAATAGAAAATTCCATTGCTTTCGCCTTGGTTGCATTTGTTCTTTTTTATTTCTGAAATACACCAATTTTCAAAAATGGCACCAGCCATTGGATGATTTTTTAAACCTGATTTTGATGAAATGTTGAGTAGGGTACAAAGTAAACCCGTGTCGTAGAAGTATATTTTCGGACTTTTAACAATCCTCTTGTTTAGATTAATATACCAAGGTTGCAATTGAAATAGAATATAGCTATTCTCCAATAATCCCAACCAAGATTGAATAGTTTTAGTATCAACACCCACTTGTTTGGATAATTCATCGCGATTAAGAATTTGTCCGGCATAGTTAGCACAGAGAAAAACGAAACGACTAAATAATGCTAGATTGGAAATGTTCTTCAATTGCCTGACATCCCTTTGGATATAGGTTTGAATATAACTATTCAGCCATTTTTGCGGAAGTAATTTTTCAGACCATATTTCCGGATAACCTCCTATCAACATATTAGTGAGTATATCTCCCACAGGTAAATTTGCATCTTTTAACTCCTGATAACTGAAAGGCAATAAGGTCAGATATCCTGCCCGTCCGGCAAGAGATTGGGAAACTTGTTCATGTAAAAGAAAGTTATTAGAACCTGTAAGAATGAATTGACCCCTGGAAGTGTTCTTATCCATCAAAACTTGTAAGTGTCTGAAAAGTTCAGGCACCCGTTGAACTTCATCAAATATAGCACCGGTGTTATAGTTCTTTAAGAAAGTGCGAGGATCTTTTTGAAACAAGTCTTGAACAACTGGATCCTCAAAATTTACATACGGCTTTCCTTTGAAAAGTTCCTTGCTCAGTGTTGTTTTCCCACTTTGTCTTGGACCAGTAATACAGAGTGCTCGAAATTGCGTTAGCGCCAATTTAGCTTCTTCGAATATGGCTCGAGAAATCATAGATTCCATTTTTGTATAAATATACATAAATGGAATCGAATTCCATAATTTACTTTTTTTACAAAAATGGAGCAGATGAGGCAAGATGTAAAAGAGATAATAATGGCAGTTAAATAATATTAGCAAAGAGCATTATTATCTTTCAAAACAACAAGTAGTCCTAACGAGTCTGAGTTCGAAGTGGTTGGAAGAGGATTTACAATATTTCGTTAGGATACACTAATTGGTTTTTTACAAAAAACAGACAAAATTGGCTCTGAGTTTAATTCATGATGATTATTTTATCAGTAATAAATTAGATGCGAATTAAAATCTGAATATTTAGAGGGGATTACAAATGTTGAAAACTTCCTAACGAAAACTAAACTCTTTGGCATAGTAATTGCTAATATAATTAGTAAAATATTATTATGACAAAAATGGATAAAAATGAGCAATTTTATATTGATAAATTAAATGAAATAAGGAAAATTTTGTTTGAGGAATGTAATTTGGAAGAATTTGGTGGTCCTGGATCAGGTAGACATCCTGAAGGCGGGTCTCACGAAAATTACATTCATCCTGACTCTCCTGAAGTTCAAGCTTATATTCAAAAAGCAAAAGAAGCCGGAAACGAAATTCAAAATATTGGAGCTAATATTGCATTACACATTGGCGGACAAGTTTCAGAAATTGACTATAAATCTGCCAACAGTATTGCCAGAAAAGCGAATGACTATTACAAAGGCAAAGTTGAGAAAGTAAGGGACGCGGTTAGAAATACAGTAATTGTAGACAAGCAAAATATTCAACAAGCACTTGACAAAGCAAAAAGTAATCCTGGTTATATTCGTACTAATGAAAGAAATCCAGGTACAGATAATTTAGGATATAACGGACATGCCATAATTTTTAAAACAAAAAATGGCACGTATGGGGAGGTTCAAATCAATACCCCTGAAATGATATTTGCAAAAGAAACCGAGAGTAGAGGAAGAAAAATGCTGGGTGATAAAAAATATGATGAGATTGCTAAACGCATAGGCGTAAAGGGTGGACTTGGGCATACATTATTTGAAGAGTGGAGAATACTCAGAGGAGAGCATAGTATTTCAAGGAAAAAAGAGATAGAAGTTGAATCTAAAAAATATTATAAACATTTCTTTATATTAAGCATTATGAAAACAAACTATGAAATTATCAGAGATTTAGTGGGTGAAGGTAAAAGGGTTTATTTTGAGTGGGAATTTGAAGAAATCGCATTAAAATATTTGGGTAATGATAAATGGGAAGCCAAAAATAAAGGTTATGGTGGACCATTTCCAGTGAAATATGATGCAATGCTTTTAGCAGAAGCATTAATTAGTAACCCCAGAATTATCACAAAAGAAGAGTATGATAATTATTGATTTAGTTTTTTTCTTGATAACATTAAATCTTTAATCCTAAATCCTAACGCATAGGCGTCTAGGGTGGACTCGGGCATAAATTATATGAAGAGTGGAGGGTTTTAAAAAAGAAATCTGATCAGGAAAGAAAAAAGTCAATCGAATTACAATCAAAAAACTATTACACTCATTTTTTCAATCTCATTTCACGTATGACAAATTATGATATAATTACCAGAGAAATATTAAATGATAAAACTGTTTATTTCGAATGGGAATTCGAAGAAATAGCTTTTAAATATGTAAATGATGACAATATTGAGGCTAAAAACAAGGGATATGGAGGTCCGTTTCCCATATTGTATAACACCAAATTACTTGCAGAAGCCTTTTTAAGTAATCCCAGAATTATTACAAAAGAGGAATATGATAATTATTGATTTAGTTTTTTTCTTGATAACATTAAATCTTTAATCCTAAATCCTAACGCATAGGCTTCTAGGGTGGTTTA